>NZ_PQLN01000022.1:0-54631 GCF_002919855.1 Aeromonas sp. ASNIH8
GCTCTTACTTTGCGGGCTCTTGCGGCGGAGCACCGTTGGAGGTGATCAAGCAATACATTCAAAACCAGCGGGGCTGACGCCCCGGCGAAATTCCCCTCCCACCTACGTCGGAGGGAGTCCCCTTTCGCATTTAAGATGGTGTTCATGGCATGTCCTGCATGGGGAAAACAAGTGGCATTGCTGGGCGCAGGCCTGGCCTGCGCCTTCACTACCCTCCTTGGCAGCACATCTCGTCCCTGTCGGAGCGCACAAGGGCGGGCCCGGAGGTGTCGGCGTCAACCAGACCGTCCGACAACACGGAGAGCCATAGCGACCGGCACGGTCACAACTTTACGTATTTTTCAAAAAAGTGAGGGAAAGGAGACGGGGCCTGTCGGCGACAGGCCCCGGGAGCACTACCCTTTCAGACCACCGAGGAATTCGGCGCGGGTGTCGGGCTGGGTCTTGAAGACGCCGCCCAGGGAGGTGGTGGTGGTGTAGGAGGTGGAGTCCATCACGCCACGGGCCTTCACGCAGAAGTGGGTCGCCTTGATGCTGATGGCCACGTCCCTGGTGCCAAGCAGGGTCTGCAACGCCAGCAGGATCTGCTGGGTCAGCCGCTCCTGTACCTGGGGACGGCGGGCGAAGAACTGCACGATGCGGTTGATCTTCGACAGGCCAATCACCTTGCCGCGGGGAATGTAGGCCACGTGGGCAAAGCCGTCTATGGTGACGAAGTGGTGCTCGCAGGTGCTGGTGAGGCTGATGTCCCGCACCATGATCATCTCGTCCACCTTCATCTTGTTCTCGATCACCGTCACCTTGGGGAAGGTGGCATAGTCGAGGCCGGAGAAGATCTCGTTCACGTACATCTTGGCAATGCGGTGCGGGGTCTCGGCCAGACTGTCGTCGGCCAGATCCAGTCCCAGCGTCTCCATGATGGCGCGCATATGACCTTCGATTTTTTCCTTTTTCTGCTGGCCGCTCAATTCATTGGCCACCAGAGGTGTCTCAAGGCCCTCGGCCTCGAGCGCCGCCCTGACCAACAGGGCTTCCTGGCTTAAGCTCGTCATCGTGTTTCTCTCCCACGCTCAGGGACTGTGCTGGCCTGCGGCATGGTGCCGCGGCGCAATCTTACAGGGCGATTATTGTCATAATTCTGTCTAACTCAAGCCCGGTGCCCGACTTTATGCCAAACCACCCCGTTTTGTCCGCACCGGCCTGCCCATTCGGGGGCAAGGCGCACGGCCGTGCCGCCTCTTCCCCACCTGCCATCCCGCGCAAGCCTCGCCCTGGTTACCCATCAGGAGGTAATTTAACGGGATAGCGCCCCAGAATCCGATCACACCGGGGCATCTGCCCCCCATTACCGCACCTTCGGCCTGCCCATCGGAGCGGATTTTTGGGATAATCCGCCCCCTACACACCAGAGAGGTCATGATGATGGGATTCGATACCGGTGCACTCCTCCCCTTGGACAAGGCCCTGCAAGGGATGCTGGAACAACTCACCTGCTGTTGCGAGACGGAGCGGTTGCCCCTGCCCCAGGCGCTGGATCGGATCCTGGCCGAGGAGATAAGCTCCCCTCTGTTCGTCCCCCCCTTCGACAACGCCGCCATGGACGGCTATGCCGTGCGCCTGGCGGATCTCGCCGCCGGGGTGCCGCTCCCCGTGGCGGGCAAGGCCTTTGCGGGCCAGCCCTATGAGGGGGAGTGGCCCGCCGTCCACTGCATCCGCATCATGACCGGGGCCCCTGTGCCCCCGGGTGCTGACGCAGTGGTGATGCAGGAAGAAACGCAAGCCGGCGACAACGGGATCACTTTCCTGACCCGCCCCGTTGCCGGCCAGAACATCCGTCGCCGCGGCGAGGACCTGGCGCAGGGTGACAGGGTGCTCGAAAGCGGCCTTCGCCTGAGCCCCAGAGAGCTGCCGCTGCTCGCCTCCCTTGGCATCGCGAACGTCACGGTGCGCCGTCCCCTCAAGGTCGCCATCTTCAGCACAGGGGACGAGCTCAAGCCTCTGGGCACCCCGCTCCAGCACGGGGACATCTACGACTCCAACCGCTACGGGGTCAAGGCGATGCTGAGCCGCATGGGCTGTGAGTGCCTGGACCTTGGCATCATTCCCGATGATCCGGAGGCCCTGCGCGCCGCCTTCTTGCAGGCCGACCGCGAGGCCGATACCCTGATCACCACCGGGGGCGTCTCGGTGGGAGAAGCGGACTTCACCAAGCAACTGCTCGAAGAGCTCGGGGAAATTGGCTTCTGGAAGCTCGCCATCAAGCCGGGCAAACCCTTCGCCTTTGGCCGGTTGCCAAACGCCTGGTTCTTCGGTCTGCCGGGCAACCCGGTCTCCGCCATGGTCACCTTCGATCAGCTGGTGCAACCGGCCCTGGCCAGACTGGCCGGTCAGCAGTTTGCACGCCCGCACCCCCTCCAGGCCCTGGCGACAGAGCCGCTCAAGAAGAGCCCGGGGCGCCTGGACTTTCAGCGCGGCATCCTGAGCGTGGGCCCGAATGGCCTCGAGGTACGCAGCACCGGCTCCCAGGACTCCGGGGTGTTCAGCTCCCTGTCCCGGGCCAACTGCTACATCGTGCTCGAACAGGAGCGCGGCAAGGTAGCCGCCGGTGAGACGGTCACCGTCGAGCCCTTCTCGGGGCTGCTGCTGTGAGTGAGATCCTGAGCGACGCCGAGCTCCTTCGCTACAACCGCCAGATCGTGCTCAAATCCTTCGACTTCGAGGGACAGGAGGCGCTCAAGCAATCCCGCGTGCTGGTCATCGGCGCCGGGGGCCTCGGCTGCGCCGCCAGCCAGTATCTGGCGGTGGCCGGGGTCGGCCACCTCACTCTGGTGGATTTCGATCGGGTGGAGCTCTCCAATTTGCAGCGCCAGGTGCTTCACAGCGACGCGCGCATCGGCCAGCTCAAGGTGGAGTCCGCGGCGACGTCCCTGCGCGCCCTCACCCCCTGGCTCGAGGTGGAGACCCACGCCGCCCTCGCCGACGAGGCGCTGCTCGATGCCCTGCTGCCAGGCCATCAGCTGGTGCTCGACTGCACCGACAACGTCGCCATCCGCAACCTCCTCAACCAGCGTGCCCGCCAGCACAAGGTGCCCCTGGTCAGCGGCGCCGCCATCCGGCTCGAAGGGCAGCTTTGCAGCTTCACCTGGCAGGAGGATGAACCCTGCTACGCCTGTCTCAGCGCCCTCTTTGGCGATCAGGCCCTCACCTGTGTCGAGGCGGGGGTGCTGGCCCCCGTGGTGGGGCTGGTGGGCAGCCTGCAGGCGCTCGAAGCCATCAAGCTGCTGGCGGGCATGGGCAAAAGCTACAGCGGCCGCCTGCTGATGATCGACGGTCTGGGTGGCAGCTTTCGCGAGCTGAAGCTTCCCAAGCGCCCCGACTGCCCGGTCTGCTCAAGACCCTGAGCAGCGCCCACAAAAAAGCCGAACCCCGGGGTTCGGCTTTTTTTATCTACCTCTGCTGTCTGCTCCCCTCAATGGGTTGAGAGGATCCGCTGCAACAGATGATTGAACCCGGCGGGATCTTCCGCCGGCCAGGCGTGGTGACCATCCGGGGTGTGGATGGTGGCATTGGGCAGGGAGGCGAACTGCTCCACCCGCCGCGCCAGGGGCAGATAGTCGTGACTGGTGGAGATGATGGCCACCGGCTGCCAGAGGGTGCCGAGACGAGCCCGCACCGACCAGCCGGGCAGCGCCTCCAGCAGCGCCTTGTAGGTCTTCTTTTTGTTGCGCACGAAGCGCCCCCGGAAGGTGTGGCGCACCTGGGCGAGATCGGGGCCGGGAAAGAGCTCGCGACCGAGCCACCACGCCAGCGGCCGCATGCCGAACCAGCGCAGCCACTTGAGGCGCATGGCATAGCGCTCCTGCTCCTTTGGCGTCTCCAGCAGAAATTCGCTGAAGCCGTTGACCAGCACCAGCCCCTGCACCTTGTGGGGCAGTTGCAGCGCCAGCTCCAGCGCCACCATGGCACCGAGCGACAACCCCACTACCCAGGCAGGCTCGGGCTGTTCGTCGAGCCAGCGGGCCACATCCGCCGCCAGGGTGGGCACGTCAAAGGGCCCCTCCTGCATGCTCTGGCCGTGGCCGCGCAAGTCGATGGCCACCACCCGGTAACGCTCGGAAAAACGCTCGATCTGCGCCTGCCAGTCGAGGCTGGAAGAGCCCAGCCCGTGCAGCAAGAGCAGCAAGGGCCCCTCCCCCGCACTGCGCAGGGCCAAGCCATGGGATTTCATTACCTGATTGCGACGCACCCGTCCCCCCTTTCTCGACGCCATGCCGGCCACTCATGACCAGCCCATCCGCACTCCGGTCCCCTGTCTACCCCTCTCCCACCAGGCTCACCGCCTTGATGTAGGCGTAGAGGCGCATGGCCGGCGTCAGGGCGAGCCGCTGCGCGGAGCGGCTGGTGATCCGGGCCAGCAGTATCTGCTGCCCGAGAGCCAACTGCAACAGGGTCTGCCCCGGTCGCACCTCCCGCACCTCCAGCAGCCGGGTCTCGAGGCAGTTGGAGAGGCTGGAGTGCACGATGGGCTCGGTGGCGATCACCAGATCCCGCGCCGCCACCTTGATCTGCAAGGGGCCCGCTTCATCGGGGGCATGCTCCATGGTCACCATCAGGGTCTGCTCCCCGAGTCGCAGGGTCGCCATCTGCTCGTGCTCGTCGTAGTGGGACAGGGTCGCCGAGAGCATGACCCCGACGTCGTCGCGACTGGCCAGCGACAGGTCGGTGCGGGCGAAGATCTCCTCGGGGGTACCCTGGGCCTCCACCCGTCCCTCTGCCAGCAGCACCAGTCCATCGCAGAGCAGGCTCACCTCCTCCATGGCGTGGCTGACGAAGATCATGGGGATGCCGCTCTCCTGCTGCAAGCCCTTGAGCACGTGGGCCTGATGGATGCGGCTGCGCCTGTCCAGCGCCGAGAAGGGTTCATCCAGCAGCAGCAGATCAGGCTCGGCCAGCAAGGCCCTGGCCAGTGCCACCCGCTGACGCTGACCCCCGGAGAGGCCGTGGGCCGGTTGCCCCAGCAGCTCGGCAAAGCCGAGGCGCGCAGCAAGGGCCTGTGGCTGCCAGCGCCCCCTCCCCTTGCGAGCCGCCAGTTGCAGGTTGCCGAGCACGCTCAGGTGGGGGAAGAGACGAGCATCCTGAAACACCAGCCCGATGCGCCGCGCCTCGGGGGGCAGGGCTGCAAGCTCGCGCCCCTGCCAGCGCAGGGCATCGCCCGGGGCCCTGTCGAGCCCGGCGATGATACGCAGCAGGGTGCTCTTGCCACAGCCCGAAGGACCGAACAGACCGAGGATGCGGCTGGGGGGCAGTGCCAGATCGCACGCCAGGGTGAAGGGGCCGAAATCACGTCTGGCCTTGAGGTAGAGGCTCATCCGAACAGCCTCCGTTGTCGGCGTTGCAGCACGCCGTAGACCAGCACCAGCATCACCAGGGAGAAGCCCATCAGGCCGCCTGCCAGAATATGGGCATTCTGGTAATCCATCGCCTCCACGTGATCAAACAGGGCGATGGAGAGCACCTGGGTCTCCCCGGGAATGTTGCCGCCAATCATCAGCACCACCCCGAACTCCCCCAGGGTGTGGGCAAAGCCCAGCGCTGCCGCCATCACGAAGCTGGGCAACGTCATGGGCAGGATGATGCGAAAGAAGCGCTCAAACGGGCCCATCCCCAGGGTGGCGGCAGCCTCCAGCTCCTTGTTGCCCATGTTGACGAAGGCGGAGGTGAGGGGCTGTACCACGAAGGGGAGCGAGTAGATGACGGAGGCGATGAGCAGGCCGAGGAAACTGAAGGCGAGCGGGGCCCCGAAGGTCTCCCGCCACCAGCCACCGAGGCCGTACTCCGGGGAGAAGGCCAGCAGCAGATAGAAACCGAGCACGGTGGGCGGCAGCACCAGCGGCAGGGCCACCATGGCCTCCACCAGGGGGCGCAGCCGGTGCTGGCTGCGAGACAGCCACCAGGCGAGCGGCGGCGACAGCAGCAGCAAGATGGCAGTGGTGCTGGCCGCCAGTTTCAGGGTCAACCAGACCGCCAGCAGATCCCCTTCACTCATAGGGTCCCCTCTCGGGTGTCGATAAAAAAACAGGGCGCCGTCATGACGGGCGCCGCCTTGGGACACGTCAGGCACCGGATTTGGCCAGCACGGGGCGGGCCGGCAGACGCCGGGCGCTTACTGCGGCAGGGCGTAACCCGCCGCCTTGATCTGCGCCTGTCCCGGCCCCTTGAGCCAGGCGACCAGGGCATCCACCGCCGCCCCTTTCTTCAGCACCAGGGCCTGCTGCTCGATGGGGGGATAGAAGCTGGCCGGCACCGTCCAGGCTTCGCCGGTCTTGCCCGCCTCCACCAGATTGGCCCAGGCGACGAAGCCCAGCTTCGCATTGCCGGTGTCGACGAACTGCCAGGTCTGGCTGATGTTGGTGCCGGTCAGCACCCGATACTGCTTGGGATCGATCATGAGATGAGCCAGGGTCGCCATGGCGGCGGCGCCATAGGGCGCTGTCTTGGGGTTGGCGATGGCCAGCTCCCCCTGCCAGTGGCGCAAGGTGGCCTCGTCAGGGGCAGGCCCCCCCTTCTGCCAGAGGCCGAGCTGACCGATGGCATAGGTGAAGCGCTCGCTCCCCTTGCCTTCCGACTCCAGCTTTTGAGGGGTCGCCACGTCGGCCGAGAGGAAGAGATCGAAGGGCGCACCGTGGGTGATCTGGGTATAGAGCACGCCGGTGGCCGCCGAACTGATGACGACGCTGTGGCCGGTCTTGGCGGTGAACTCCTTGCCGATGCGCTCTATGGTGCCCTTGAAGTTGGCCGCCACCGCCACCTTGACCTCGTCAGCCAGCACAGCACTGCTGTACATGGCGCCGGCGCCCAGCACCAACACGGATACCCATCTCTTCATTCCGTTGCTCCTTATGCTCCGGCACGGCCGGATCGATTGACGCGAGCCCGAGGCTCACTCCCCTTGTTGCCAGCGGGCCAGGGCGGCGTCATCGCTCGCCCTGGCCTCGACCCAGCGTTGCACCCCGTCGGCGATCAGCTCTTTTTTCCAGAACGGCGCCCGGGTCTTCAAGAAATCCATGATGAAGTGGCAGGCCTCGAAAGCCGCCTCGCGGTGGGCGCTGCTCACCACCACCAGCACAATCTGATCCCCGAGCAGCAGCTCGCCGATGCGGTGAATGAGGGTGCACTCCTGCAGGGGCCAGCGCCCGCGGGCCTCGGCCACTATGTTCGCCAGCGCCTTCTCGGTCATGCCGGGGTAGTGTTCGAGGGCCAGCCCCTTCACATGCTCCCCCTGATTGAAGTCGCGCACCTTGCCGACAAAGCTGACAATCGCGCCTGTGTCCTGCCGGGCAGCGAGGCGGGCATATTCGTCCGCCAGCGAGAAGTCATCCCGCTGCACCAGGATGCGATCGATCATGGTTGCCTCGCTCATCATCAGCCTCCGGTCACCGGCGGGAAGAAGGCGACCTCATCCCCGTCATGGAGGGGGGTATCCAGCGGTACCAGGGTCTGGTTGACCGCCACCAGGAGCTTGCCGGATTCGAGCGCCAGCGCCCACTTGTCACCTCGCTCGCTCAAGGCGGCGCGAAGGACATCGGCACTGGCGTAGTCGCAAGGCAGGCTGAGCTCGTCGCAGCCGACCAGCTCACGCACCTGGGCAAAAAACAGAACCTTGATCATGCCTGCTCTCCTTGGGTCGCACCCAGCTGGAAATGACCGGACTTGCCGCCCTTTTTCTCCACCAGACGCACCTGCTCGATCACCATGTCCTTTTGCACCGCCTTGCACATGTCGTAGATGGTCAGGGCCGCCACCGAGGCGGCGGTGAGCGCCTCCATCTCCACCCCGGTCTTGCCCGAGAGCTTGCACAGGGTGCGGATATGGACCCGATTGTGCGCCGTCTGGGGGGCTATCTCTACCTCCACCCGGGTCAGGGCCAGGGGATGGCACAGGGGAATGAGGTCGGCGGTCTTCTTGGTCGCCATGATGCCGGCGATGCGGGCGGTGGCGAACACGTCCCCCTTGTGGTGCTGACCACTCAGGATCAACGCCAGGGTCTCGGGGGCCATGGTCACGAAAGCCTCGGCGCGGGCCTCGCGTTCGGTCACCTGCTTGTCGGTGACATCCACCATGTGGGCCTCGCCGCTCTGGTTGAGATGGGTCAGGTTCATCTATGCACCTATCGAAAAATAAGATGGATGATCCGGGTTTACTCCCGGGATCACAGATGGGTCACGAAGTTGCACGGCCGGGTACGGGCATCGAGCTGATCCCGGATAAGCTGTTCCCAGCCCAGACGGCAGGCGCCGGTGGAGCCGGGCAGGCAGCAGATCAGGGTGCGATTGGCGAGCCCTGCCAGGGCACGGCTCTGCATGGCGGAGCCTTTTATCTCGGCAAACGAGAGCTGGCGGAACATCTCGCCAAAGCCCTGCACCGTGCGCTCGAACAGCACGCCGACCGCCTCGGGCACCCGGTTCTGCTCGTTGAAGCCGGTGCCGCCGTTGATGAGCACCACCTGGACTCCCTCGTCGGCAATCCAGTCGCTCACCTGGGCGCGGATGCGAAACAGGTTGTCTGGACAGAGCGCCCGATCGGCCAGCACGTGGCCGGTCTGGGTCAGGGCCTCGACCAGATAGTCCCCCGAGCTGTCATCGGCAGCGGTGCGACTGTCGGAAACCGTCAGGACGGCGATCTTGAGAGGGATGAATTCGCTGTGTTTGGGTGCCATTGGGGCCATTCCTGTCAATCATTGACCACGAGAGGATGAGGTGAACGCGCCGCACCGTGGTGCCAGCCATGAAAGGAGCCGGTGGGCGCCGCGTTGCCGGGAAGGGATTCTATCAAAAGATGTCTGGCTGGGGGGCGTCATTGCCCATTAATCTCGAAGGCCGCCGGATCCCGAGGATCCGGCGGCCTTCCCATCAGAAGCCTGGCACCCCTTTCATGTCAGGCAGTTGGTGCGCAATCCCCTTGTGGCAGTCGATGCAGGTGTTGGCCCCGCTTGCCAGGTTGGTGGAGTGCATCTGGGCGGCCCGACGCCCTTGCAGGGAGAAGTCCATGTACTCGAAGTTGTGGCAGTTGCGGCACTCGCGCGAATCCGTCTCCTTCATCCGCTGCCACTCCCGCTCGGCCATCTCCCGCCGGTGGGATTCAAACTTCTCGCGGGTATCCACCTTGCCGGTGATCATGCCCCACAGCTCCTTGGAGGCCTGCACCTTGCGGATGATCTTGTAGGTCCACTCGTGGGGTACGTGGCAATCCGGGCAGCTGGCCCGCACGCCGGAGCGGTTGGCGTAGTGGATGGTGTCGCGGTACTCCACGAACACGTTGTCCTTCATCTCGTGGCAACCGGTGCAGAAGGCCTCGGTGTTGGACGCTTCCATGGCGGTGTTGAACCCGCCCCAGAAGATGACGCCACCGAAGAAGCCCATCAGCAGGATGACCCAGAGGGCCGCCTTCGACGGTGACTTGAAGGTGGTCCACAGACGCTTCACAAAGCCGGGTAATTTCATCTATGGGCTCCTCAGTTCAGCGCTTCAACCGGTTTGAAGGTATTGTTCACCAGCGGCTTGGCGTCCGCTTGCGGCACGTGGCACTGCAGACAGAAGTAGCGGCGCGGAGAGACTTCGCCCAGGGTCATGCCGTCGCGGGTCTCGAAGTGGGTGGGGCTTATCTTGGGGGCCTTCATGGCACTGGCGTTCTTGAAGCTGTGACAGGCCAGGCACTTGTTGACCTTGTTGTCCACTTCATAGTTGCGGGTGTCGTGGGGGATCAGCGGGGGCTGGTGCATGTACTGGCGATCGTAGAGGTCGCCATCCTTGCGAAAGTTCTTCAGAGGGGCCGCGTCGGCATCCGTCACCAGATCCGTGCTTCCCCGCTCCGACTTGATGCCCCCCGTGCTGTTGGTGATCTCGGGGACGGCCGCCATCAAGGAACCCGCCATCAGGCAGGCCAGCATTGCTCCAATCAGCTTCTTCATTATGTGTTCTCCGACGTTTTCTCTGCCTTGACGGCAAAACCTACAGTGATTTCAAAAACTTGCTCCGCGCAGACATCGATGCAACGGCCGCAGTTGGTACACTCCTGAGCCGCAATCAAGGGCCCGTGACCACGCCTGGCACCGTGAACGGGGCCGCGCAGGATGGGACGCTCCGGGCAGACCGCATAACAATCCATGCAGTTGCTGCACCGCTCGCGCCCCGAGGCTGCAATCTTGATGAACCCGACCCGGTTGACCAGGGCATAGAAGGCCCCCACCGGACAGAGGTGGCCGCACCAGCCCCGCTCCACCACAAAAAGGTCGAACAGGAACAGCACCGCCAGCAGGCCCCAGCCCGCCCCCATGCCAAACAGCAGGCCCCGCAGGGTGAGCGACACCGGATTGACCAGCTCCCACACCAGCACGCCTGTGATGGCCGGCGCCACCAGCACCATGGCCAGCAGCCAGTAGCGGGTAGCGCGGTTGAACTGACCATTGCCCTTGAGCCCGAGCCGCCCCCTGAGCCAGGCGGCGACATCGGTGACCAGGTTGACTGGACAGACCCAGGAGCAGAACACCCGCCCCCCGACCAGCCAGTAACCCGCGAGCACCAGCCCGGCCCCGAGCCACAGGGTGGGGATGGGCCACTGGCCCGCCGCCACCGACTGCAACAGGGTCAGGGGATCCGTGAGGGGCACCGTCTCCAGCAGCAGGGAGCTGGAGAGGTTGCCCTTGAGGATCCAGATGCCCGCGAGCGGCCCCAGCAGGAACAGCCCCAGCACCCCGAACTGGCAAAGCCGGCGCAGCAGCAGGAAGCGGTGGGCACGCCACCACCCCAGCCTGGCCGTGGCCTCGGCCCCTGGATACCGACTCATAGACCCTCCGGTTTGCGGGTCGGCAGGGTGAGCCTGTCGCCGATGAGCGATTTGCCCGCCTTCGCCTTCTCTTCCCAGCCGAGCCGGTAGTGGTGACCCAGCTCCCCCTTGGCAAGCTGGCGAGGCACCACCTTGATGGCCGCCTCCTCCAGCACGCAGGCGTGCTCGCACTTGCCGCAGCCGGTGCAGAGATCGCTGTGCACCGTGGGCAGGAACATGGCGTGCTTGCCTGTGCGCGGGTTGTGCTGCAGCTCCAAGGTAATGGCCTTGTCGATGAGGGGGCAGACCCGGTAGCAAACGTCGCAGCGCAGCCCCAGGTAGTTGAGGCAGGTCTCGTGATCGATGAGCACCGCCACCCCCATCCGCGCCTGATCGATATCGGTCATGGCCCGATCCAGCGCCCCGCTCGGGCAGGCCGCCACGCAGGGGATGTCGTCACACATCTCGCACGGAACGGCGCGCGCCTTGAAGTAGGGGGTGCCGGTGGTCACGGGTTCAAACAGCCGGGCGAGCTTGAGGGTGTCGTAGGGGCATGCCTCGACGCAGAGCCCGCAGCGCACGCAGGCGCCGAGAAACTCGGCCTCGTCGAGGGCGGCCGGCGGGCGCAGCGCCTGGGCAGGCAAAGCCTGCACCTGCTGGCGCGCCACGCCGCCGAGCCCCACGCCAAGCAGGCCCACACCGCAGACCCCCTTGGCCATGTCGGCCAGAAACTGGCGCCGACTACGACTCATCTCGCGCTCCCCCGCCTCAGGCCTTCATGACCTTGACGGCGCACTTCTTGTAATCCGTCTCCTTGGAGAGCGGATCGGTGGCGTCCAGGGTCAGCTTGTTGACCAGCTGGCTCGCATCGAAGAAGGGCATGAACACCAGTCCCTTGGGCGGACGGTTGCGGCCACGGGTCTCGACCCGGGTCTTCACCTCGCCCCGGCGGGAGGAGACGATCACCTCTTCACCACGGCGCACGCCACGGGCCTTGGCATCTTCCGGGTGCATGAACAGCACCGCATCCGGGAAGGCGCGATAGAGCTCGGGCACGCGACGGGTCATGGTGCCGGTGTGCCAGTGCTCCAGCACGCGACCGGTAGAGAGCCACATGTCGTACTCTTTGTCCGGAGCCTCGGCGGCGGGCTCATAGGGCAGCGCAAAGATGACCGCCTTGCCGTCGGGCTTGCCGTAGAAGCGTACCCCCTCCCCCGCTTTCACGTAAGGGTCGAACCCTTCGCGATAGCGCCACAGGGTCTCCTTGCCGTCCACCACAGGCCAGCGCAGGCCGCGGGCTTCGTGATACTGATCGAACGGCGCCAGATCGTGGCCATGGCCGCGACCGAAGGAGGCGTACTCCTCAAAGAGCCCCTTCTGGACGTAGAAACCAAAGTGCTCGGCCTCGTCGTTCAGGGCCCCCTTGCTCTGCTCTTTCGGGAACTGGTTCACCTGGCCGTTGGCATAGAGCACGTCGAACAGGGTCTTGCCCTTCACTTCCGGCATCTTGGCAATCAGCTCAGCCGGCCACACCTCTTCCACGGTGAAGCGCTTGGAGAATTCCATCAGCTGCCACAGGTCGGATTTGGCCCCTTCCGGTGCCTTCACCTGCTGGTGCCAGAACTGGGTGCGACGCTCGGCGTTGCCATAGGCCCCCTCTTTCTCCACCCACATGGCGGTGGGCAGGATGAGGTCGGCCGCCTGGGCTGTCACGGTCGGATAAGGGTCGGAGACCACGATGAAGTTGGCCGGGTTGCGATAACCGGGCAGCGCCTCTTCATTCATGTTCGGGCCGGCCTGCATGTTGTTGTTGCACATCACCCAGTAGGCGTTGAGCTTGCCGTCTTTCAGCATGCGGTTTTGCAGCACGGCGTGGTAGCCCACCTGCTCCGGGATGGTGCCTTCCGGCAGCTTCCAGATCTTCTCGGCGATGGCGCGGTGTTTGGGATCCGTGACCACCATGTCCGCCGGCAGACGGTGGGCGAAGGTACCCACTTCACGGGCGGTACCACAGGCGGAGGGCTGGCCGGTCAGGGAGAAGGGGCCGGAGCCCGGCTGGGAGATCTTGCCGGTCAGCAGGTGGATGTTGTAGCAGAGGTTGTTGGCCCAGACGCCACGGGTGTGCTGGTTGAACCCCATGGTCCAGTAAGAGACCACTTTTTTGTCCGGATCCGCATAGATCTGGGCCAGCTTCTCGAGCTTGTCCTTGGGCACACCGGAGAGCTTGGAGACGGACTCCAGATCGTAATCCGCCACGAACTTGGCGAAGTCCTCGAAGCTCATGGGGGTGGAGTCGCCGCTGTCCGGGTTCTTGGCCTTTTGCTGCAGCGGGTTGGTGGGACGCAGGCCGTAGCCGATGTCGGTCACCCCTTTGCGGAACTGGGTGTGCTTGTTGACGAAATCCCAGTTCACCTTGTCGTTCTGGATGATGTAGTTGGCGATGTAGTTGAGGATCGCCAGATCGGTCTGGGGGGTGAACACCATGCCGTTGTCCGCCAGCTCGAAGCTGCGGTGCTCGAAGGTGGAGAGCACGTGCACCTGCACATCCTGGTGGGACAGACGGCGATCGGAGATGCGCGACCAGAGGATGGGGTGCATCTCGGCCATGTTGGAGCCCCACAGCACGAAGGCGTCGGCCTGCTCGATATCGTCGTAGCAGCCCATGGGTTCATCCATGCCGAAGGTACGCATGAAGCCCACTACCGCGGAGGCCATGCAGTGACGGGCATTGGGATCAAGGTTGTTGGAGCGCAGGCCTGCCTTCATCAGCTTGGCGGCGGCATAGCCTTCCCAGACGGTCCACTGGCCGGAGCCGAACATGCCGACGGCGGTCGGGCCCTTCTCTTTCAGGGTCGCCTTGAACTTCTCGGCCATGATGTCGAAGGCCTGATCCCAGCTGATGGGGGCGAAGTTGCCGTTCTTGTCGAACTTGCCGTTGGTCATGCGCAGCATGGGCTGGGTCAGGCGATCCTCCCCGTACATGATCTTGGAGAGGAAGTAGCCCTTGATGCAGTTCAGGCCGCGGTTGACCGGTGCATCGGGATCCCCCTGGGTCGCCACGACGCGGCCAGCCTGGGAGCCCACCAGCACGGAGCAGCCGGTCCCGCAGAAGCGGCATGGCGCCTTGTCCCAGGTGATGGCGGTCTTGTCGGTACTGGTGATCAGGTTCGCCGCCAGAGTGGGGGCACTGACACCGGCCACGGCGGCGGCTGCCGCCACCGCATTGGCCTTCATAAAGTCGCGTCGACTCAGCTTCATGACATATCCTCGCATTGCTTAATCACATCAATGACAGCCATTGTGACGAGCCGCGCTGGCTCAGCTCCATGGCGCTTTATTCCTTTGCTCTGGGCTTTTCGTTCATCGAACGCAGACAACAGACCCGGCATCCCGTGTATTACCCATGGCGGTCAGCGAACGACTCTTGCGCTTCTGCCACATGACGCCTTATTCCCCATCTTCGGCGTCCATTTCATCGAACTGGTGGTAGATCAGGGCCGCAGAGAGCACCCCGGGCAACCCCTGAATGGTGTCGATGGCCGCCATGATGGGGCGCTGGCTCGGCCCCTCCAGGGTCACCACCAGCTTGCCCTCCTCGCTGACGGCGTGGATCTCGGCCCCGTCCAGGGTCGCAATCCGCTCTGCCAGGGCGTGGCGCAGATCGGGCTGGGTCAGCACCACCAGGCTGGATACATGGAACTCTTCTCGCGTCATATCACCGTTTTCCAACTTGTTCGTCTCTTGGGTCATCGCGAAGCCTCGCCACGAGACAGACCGATGCTGATGCTGCCCACCGGGCAATCCGCCACGCAGGCCCCGCAGCCGTTGCACGACTCGGCATGGATGCTGGGGGTGGGTACGCGCCCCAGTCGGGGGGAAAAGCGGATGGCCTGCTGCTCGCAGCTGTCCTGACAGCGCTGGCAGAACACCTGGGCCGTAGCCAGACAGCCCGCCTCGATATGGGCCACATACTCCCAGGGTGTCTGGGTTGTCGGCCTGAATACCGGCGCCTGGCAGGCGCTGACGCACTCGGTGCAGAAGGTGCACTCGCCGCGGTGAAAATCCACCGTGGGGAAGCCCCCGTCCCCCTTGATCAGGATCTGCTCCGGGCAGGCCGCCAGACAGTCGCCGCAGCGGGTGCAGCCAGCCACGAACTCGTCCCAGGAGACGGACCAGGGCAACTGGATCCCGGCCTTGGGGGCGCTCAGGCGTCCCCGAAACAGGCCTCTGCGTGACAAGTTGACCCCGTCGGTCATATCGACTCCTCTTTTCGGGGACGGATGCCCCCGCGCGGATCCCGTGACTGGCATTTTCAATACCAATTATAAGCGTGGGTGTATATTGCGGCCCTGACAAGTCAGGGGATATACCACCAGGGAGATAAACAGGGGGGATTTTTGCGCTGGATCAAACCCTTGGCGCAATTAGACACAACAGGGGCAAGGTAAATTACCCCTATGTGAGGATTGATAATTAATCGAAGGTTATTTGAGGTGCACGGCGGCTGTCAGCCGCCGATGGAGGCCAGGTGGGGGGTCATGCCTGCATTGCCTTCATGGAGGCGATGGGTGGCGGCCTTGCCGGTCAGCGCCTGGCGAATACGCCATTGCAGCGCCTCCTGCTGGCTGTCATCGGTGAGCAGATCCCTCAGTTCCACCCCGTTCTCGCCAAAGAGACACAGGTGCAGCTTGCCCTTGGAGGAGACCCGCAGCCGATTGCAACCGGCGCAAAAATCCTTGCTGTAGGGCATGATGAGCCCCACCCCGCCCCTCGAGTCCGGATGCGTGAACACCTGGGCAGGGCCATCATCCAGGCCGCGCAGCTGCTGCACCCAGCCGCTCTCTTGCAGGCGCTGCTTGATGAGTTCACCGCTGGTATGGTGATCGCGAAACAGGGCGTCCATCTCGCCGGTCTGCATCAGTTCGATGAAACGAAGCTCGATGGGTTTGTCGCGGATCCAGGCGAGGAATGTCTCGAGCTGATGATCATTGAGCCCCTTGAGCAGCACGGCGTTGATCTTGACCGACCGAAAACCGGCACTCAGGGCGGCGTCTATCCCCGCCATCACCTCCGCCAGCTTGTTCTCGCCGGTGATCTGGTGGAACTGACGGGGATCCAGGCTGTCGACGCTGACGTTCAGGGCCGTCAGCCCCGCATCGAACCACTCGCGGGCACGCTCCTTGAGGCGATACCCGTTGGTGGTCATGGCCACCTTCTCGATGCCGGGGGTATTGGCCACGGTCTCGATGATGGCCGTGAAGTCGCGGCGCAGGGAGGGCTCGCCTCCGGTCAGACGCACCTTGCGCGTCCCCATGGCGGCAAACCCGGAGACAACGCGACGGATCTCCTCCAGGGAGAGGAAGGACTGGCGCCCCTCACCATCTCCTTTCGGCGGGTGATAGCCGTCCGGCAGACAGTAGGTACAGCGGAAATTGCAGACGTCGGTGACCGACAGACGCAAATAGTAAAAGCGACGGGAAAAACCATCTTCAAGTGGCAACATAAACACCTTTCCAAATACGGGAGGCCAGGGCATTTCTTTCCTGACCCTTTCAGCTCGAACAGCGGCTGACGGCGATCTCCCCCTATCTCAATGACTTAGGCAAAATCGCTCGGAGTTCATCTAGTTTTTCGATGCTAGCACAACTTGGAGTACACTCCCATGCTACTTTGTGGGGTCTTTGTGGGTGAAAAGGGAGCCGGTCGGCATGGGAAAATGGTTCAGAGTGCAGTCGGTCAGCAGCGCCATCGGTCGCTCCATGGTGCTGATCCTGTTCATGGCCAGCCTGATCGCCGTGGTGGCCATGGTCACCCTCTTCTATTCGGTTCCCGATGCCAAGGCCATCAACCTGTCGGGCTCCCTGCGCATGCAGGCCTACCGCATGGCCTATGAAATCGAGAAGGATCAGGTCGTCCTCGGTCGGCTCGCCCAGTTTGAACAGACCCTTCATGCCCCCGAGCTGCAGGAGACCCAGCGCTGGATCACGCCCGCCTCCCTGCGCCGCACCTATGGTGAAGTCCTGCTGCAATGGCAAGTGATGCGCGAACACATCGAGAATGCCACTCCCAGCCGTTATACCGACAATACGGAGCAGTTCGTCGCCGCCATCGATGACTTCGTCAACCAGATGCAGTACCACGTGGAGTTCAAGGTGCGCATGCTGGCCCTGGCAGAGGGGCTAGGGCTGCTCGCCATCATCACCATCGCCTGGTGCACGGTGCGCTTCACCCGCCAGCAGGTGGTAGCGCCCCTCAACCAGCTGGTCTATTGCGCACGCCAGATCCAGCGTCAGGAATTCGATCTCACCCTGCCCCCCCACTGTGAGAACGAGCTGGGAGAGCTGTCGGGGGCCTTCGCGACCATGGCCGACGAGCTTGGCAAACTCTACCGGGAGCTGGAGAGCAAGGTGGAGGAGAAAACGGCCAAGCTGCAACAGGCCAACGACACCCTCTCCTTCCTCTATTCCACCGCCCAGAAACTGCACGCGGCGCCCCTCAGCCGCCGCACCCTGCAAAAGCTGCTGGAGCGGGCCGCCGCCCACCAGCACATCGAGTACATCCGCCTAACCCGCTTCGAGCACAATGCGATGCCGGTCTACATCACAGGTCGCAAGGGGTGGCCGGGGGATCTGGACGCCGTGGTGAGCTTCTACCTGCAGATGGATGACGAGGAGTACGGTCGGCTCGACATGATAAGCGACCACCCCATCGACGAGAGGCTGATGAAGAACTTCTCCATGTTGCTGGCCCAGGTGCTGCACAAGGATCAGACCCTGCTGCAGCACCAGCGCCTGCTGCTGATGGAAGAGCGCGCCGTCATCGCCCGTGAACTGCACGACTCCCTCGCTCAGGCCCTCTCTTACCTGAAGATCCAGGCCACGCTGCTCAAGCGCTCCTTCGCCAAGGGGGACAGGGCCAAGACCGAGGCAGCCATGGAGCAGATCGACGAGGGACTCAGCAATGCCTATACCCAGTTGCGCGAACTGCTCGGCACCTTCCGCCTCAGCATCGGCGATGCCAACCTGGGTGAAGCCATCGCGGTCATGCTCGAGCAGCTCAAACCCCAGACGCACGCCGACATCAGGCTCCAGTACGGACTGACGGACACCGACCTTGAAGCGGGGCAGCACATCCACATCCTGCAGCTGATCCGTGAGGCAGTGCTCAATGCCATCAAGCATGCCAGCGCGCGGCACATTGACGTTAGCTGTGAGACCCTGGCTGATGGTAACATCCAGGTTCAGATTGCAGACGATGGTGTTGGAATAAGGGGCGCAAGCTCGGCGGTGAATCACTACGGTCTCAGCATCATGAATGAACGCGCCAGCAAATTGCGCGGCCAGTTGACCATCAGTGAACCGCCCTCCGGGGGCACCCGCATACACCTGACCTTTCCCACCAGCCTAACAAGAGACGCCTGATGGACGAGATGAAATACAGTGTTCTGGTCGTGGATGACCACCCCCTGATGCGCAAGGGAATTGTGCAACTGCTGGAGTTGGAAGATAACATCGACGTGGTTGGCGAGGCCTCCAACGGCACCGACGCCGTGGCCATGGCCAAAGAGTCCGAACCGGACCTTATCCTGCTCGACCTCAACATGAAGGGGTTGTCAGGTCTCGATACCCTCAAGGCGCTGCGGGCCGAAGAGGTGACTTCCCGCGTGGTGATCCTGACCGTCTCTGACGCCCGCCAGGATGTGGTTGCCCTGCTCAAGGCAGGCGCGGACGGCTATCTGCTCAAGGACACCGAGCCTGACATGCTGCTGGCCCAGCTGGCTGACGTGATGACCGGCAAGCAGATCCTGAGCGAGCCGCTACGTCCCTATCTCGAGAACATCTACGAGCTGGACCACCTGCAGCAGAAGCTGGAGAGCCTGACCCGACGCGAGATGCAGATCATGCGTGAAATCGCCAAGGGGTTGTCCAACAAGCAGGTCGCCTCCGTGCTCCATATCTCCGAGGGAACCGTCAAGGTCCACGTCAAGAGCCTGCTGAAAAAGCTCGAGGCCCAAAGCCGCGTCGAAGCAGCCGTCATGTACCTGGAACAGCGCAACTGAGGTCCCGGCCTCCTGCCAGCAAGGGGTCACCATCCGTGCCTCCTTGCTGGCCCCCTCTCCTTTTCCCCAAATGGCGCGGAACCCGGTGCTCTATTGAGTAGATGGATTATTATTTTCATGACATCGCACGGGAAGGAAACATCGACATGACCTTTGAGCAGATAGAGCTGGTCCAGAAAGCCTGGGGCAGGGTGAGTGCCCTGAACAACAGCTATGTCCAGGAGGTGTATGAAGAGCTGTTCAGATTGTCCCCCGAACTCAGGGCCCTCTTTCCCCCATATCAGGAGCTGCCCGTTGCCAAGGTGTCGGACACCCTGAACACCGTCATCACCAGCCTCTCCCAGCTGGATGCACTGGGTTTCATCATTCGCGATCTCGGCAGGCGTCACCAGCGATTCAACGTTCAACCCCACCAGTTTGCGCTGCTCAAACAGGCGCTGACCCAGGTACTGGCACGGCGTCTCGGCAGTGGTTTTACCCCGGCACTACACAGCACACCGAATTGACCACCTGATCCCCTGGCCTTTGCCCCCAATCGCTGAATGGGTCTGTAACAGGCATTTTGCATGAATCAAATTTGCAATATGCGAAAATAGACTCATTCTGCACACGGGGTATGTTCGGCGCCCTAACACCTCACCTGAATCCCTTTCGCACTACCTTGCTTGCATTCGCGACATCAAATCACAATAGATTGATTTTAAATGGATATTAAAAATAACCACGGGAAATAGCTCACCCCTTCGCCACGCCACCTCTCTCTGGCACGGTCACTGCATTGTCACATTCAGCAATGACTGATTAGGAGGATGGAACATGAAACTTCAACAACTGGCACTGTTCCCCTTGCCGTCCCATATTCTGCCCGGCGGCAAGCTCCCCCTTCGCCTGTTCGAGCCGCGCCACCTGCAGATGCTCAAGGAGTCCTTCCTCGAGGATCGTGGCTTTGGCATCGTGATGGAAGAGACCACCAGCACGGGCACCTGCGGACGGATTCTCCCGGTCGGAACCCGCGTCAAGGTGACTGATTTTTATACCCTCAACGACGGTTTGCTCGGGGTCACCGTGCTCGGCCTTGAACGCTTCTGCATCCACGAGATGGAAACGGATAGCGCAGGCCTCAGGCACGCCCAGGTCGAGCCGTTGCCCAACTGGCCGAGTGCGGATTCTGATGTCAGCGACAACCAGCTGGTCAGCCGATTGAGAGAGGTCTTTGCACAATACCCGGAACTGGATGAGCTCTACCCGGACAAGCAGTTCGACGATGCAGCCTGGCTCTGCCAGCGCTGGCTCGAGATCCTGCCCATGCCGATCTATGAAAAACAGATGTTGATTGCCAAACAGAACAGTGAAGCGGCGCGCCAGTTCTTGCGCCGACTGATCGCACAGTGAGTCAAAGAGTGAGTCAACGGTTAGTTTGCAAAACGCGAATTCTCGGCACTGCATTCTTATAATGAAAAAATGAGAATTGCATTTTGCAATCACGGTAGCGATAAATAACACACAATTCAGCTACAGGCCGCAAATAACAGGTTTTGAAAAGTTGGCACGACTTTTTCATATAAAACCGTACAACCCGATTTATCCCGTGCTCTCTTCAGTATTTGCTGAAGAATTGGTCAACCACCAGGTTGACCATTTTTTTTACCCAAAATCGGCCGACATCACCTGCAATGGCGGAGCAGGCAGCTTCGCAGCCTGGCAAGACTGATGGGTTTGGCCAGAAAATCGTTCATGCCCTGGGCAAGGCAGCGGGCCCTGTCCTCCATCATGGCATTGGCCGTCAACGCGACGATGGGCACCTCGCACCCCATGTCCCGCAGGCGCCGGGTCGCCTCCAGCCCATCCATCTGCGGCATCCGCATATCCATCAGGACAAGGTCCGGCTGCTGCTTCGCCACCTGTGCCAAGGCCTCCAGACCATTGCCTGCCAGCCTCACCCTGCACACCAGCTTCTGCAGCATCAGGGATACCACCAGCTGATTGACCGGACTGTCTTCCACCACCAGCACATCCAGCTCCAGTCTGGCGCACTCTTCACTGCCGGGGGCGGCGGCCGGAGCACAGGGAGAGGCCATCCCGGGCAGCTCGAACCAGAAGCAGCTTCCCAGCCCAGGCGTGCTCTGCACGCAAATGTCTCCCCCCATCAGCTGCACCAGCCGCCTGCAGATGGCCAGTCCGAGCCCCGAGCCGGAGAAGCGGCGGGTTGCCGAACTGTCGACCTGATAGAAGGGTTCGAACAGCAACGCCTGATCCTCGGTGGAGATGCCGATCCCCGTGTCGCTGACCATGACCCCCAGCTTTTCCTCCTCCCAGGTCAACGCCAGACGCACGCTGCCGACGGAGGTGAACTTCACGGCATTGCCAAGCAGGTTGCCTATCACCTGGGAGAGGCGGACGGCATCCCCTTGAAGGCGTTCAGGGAGCGTCTCATCCAGATGCCAATGCAGTGTGATTCCCTTAGCACTGGCTTGTGCCTGCAAGGGCTCCACCAGGGCACGGCACAGCTCGGCTGGCTGAAAGGGTTCACAGTGCAGCGTCAGGGTATGTGACTCTATTTTCGAGAAATCGAGCACGTCGTCGATGATGGTCTGCAACAGATGCGCAGAGTGGGTGGCATGACCGATGAGGGTCTGTTGCGGAGTGTCGAGCCGGCCGTGCTGCAGCAGATCCAGCATCCCCAGCACGGCGTTCATGGGAGAGCGGATCTCGTGGGTCATCATGGCGAGGAACTGGGATTTGGCACGGTTGGCCGTCTCGGCATCGTCCCGCGCCCGCGCCAGCTCCTGCTCGCGGCGGATCTGGCTGCCTATCTCCCGCGCCGTACCCCGATAGCCGAGGAAGCGGCCACCGGCATCATGGCAAGGCTCCGCATTGATCTCCATCCAGCAAGGCCCGCCCGCCAGCATCACCTGGGCCCGCATTCCCCGCACCGGCAGATGGTGGGCGATCAGGTGCCGGTAGTGACTCCAGGCCGGGTCCTGCTTGTCGTGGGCAAAATCATAGAGGCTTCTCCCCGTCTGGCGGGCCAGCACTTCCCCCTGATAGCCAGGGGCAGAGACATAGCTGAGCCTGTGCTGGGGATCGGTCTCCCAGAACCAGTCAGAGGCCATGGCGGCAAAACTGCGAAAACGCTGTTCGCTGGCCTGCAGGGCCAGGGTCTTGAGGTCAACCTGTTCTTGCAGGCGAGCCCGATAGGCGATGTTGACCAGAGCCTGGGAGATGAGCGGGCGACAACGCTGCATCGCCGCCTTGCTCTTGAGATCGAAGGTGCCCGCCACGCTGTGCCGGCAGATGAGCACACCGGAAAACCCCGGTCCCTGCAAGCCTGTCATCATGACGCTGGCCCAGCCCGGCGCCCCTGCCAGCGGCGCCAGCTCAGGCAGTTGGGCGGGATCATAGATGACCAGGGTCTCCCCCTCGATGGCCCTGGAGAAGAGCGGTGTCAGCGACCAGGTCCGGCCCACCTCGTCCGGCTGGGTGCTCAGATGGGTGCTGCCCCTCACGGCCTCCCAGGCGACCACGTCCGCCTGTTCGAATCCGATAAAGGGCTTGAGAGCAAGAATGAGACTCTCCAGTACCTGCTCCAGACTCTGGGCCTGTGCCAGGGTCGCCACCCCGCACAGCAGGGCTTGGGACTCCTCCCGATATCTGGCCTCCCGCTCCCGGCAACGCATCAGCTCCACCAGCGTGGTTTGCAGTTTGTCACCCAGGGTTTCGAGTTCGCTATTGCCTATCATCTTGAATCCAGCACAGTGTCAGCTCTCGAGGAAGATTACGCTCGACACCATGAGGTTGCCGTGTGCCAGCTCACCATGGGGTAATCGTCCCTGTTCACCGAAGGTAAAGGGCGTGATGAAGGGGATCTCACCCAGCCTCTGACTGAATTGACTGACGATGTCCCCCAGCCTGTCCCCCAGTGCCAGCCGACAACCGGCACAAAACACCACCAGGGCGCCAAAGGGGCGCATATTGCTCGCCATGCCATATTCAGGCTCGATATTCACCGCATTCAGGCTGCGCTGCAACAACCCTTCCTGGCTGCTGTACATGAGCAGCAGCCGCTCTCCCAGTCGGGTTTCGGTAAAGAGGCGCAGCCCCTCCCGCGCCGTCACCGCCTCGGGATGGGAGAGCTTGTAGTAGGGCAGGTCATCGAGCATGCCGACCTGACGGGCCAGTGGCGAGAGCGTCGTCTCCCTGAGGATGGGGCCCACCGGCCAGGGCGTCGCACGCTCGGTCCAGCGACCATAGACCCGGGCCGCCGGCTCGTGATCGATGGTCAGCACCTCCCGCCCGTCTATCCCGGTAATGATGCCGCGACACTCGGTGGGTACATAGCCTGAATGAAACTGGAACGCCAGTTGGCAATCGGGGTAAAGCACCGCCAACACGCACCCTTGTGATCCCTCCCCTTCGTCCCAGCACAGCTGCCACTGCCCGGCCACGCCGTCGTCTGCCGCCGACCCGCCGACGACGGGAACGGTCGCGCCAAACTCGGCGTCGATCCCCGCGAGCACAACCTCCTCCAGCCCCGGGCTGGTGTGCAGCAACACGAGCTGCGGCAGCTCTCCCGGTCGGCCACCATCGGCGATGGCGCGGCGCAGCAATGCCCGCACATCCGGTTGATCCCCCATCTGGCCAGCCACGCCATAGGCCCCCTTGTCATCATAAAGGGCGGCGACCGACAGGCTCCAGCCATGCCGACCATGATGGCCATCCTGGGTCAGGATACCGCCGCAGGAGCTGCAACCGATCAGCCGGGTATCGGGAAAACGTGCCTTGAGCGCACGGCGCAGTTCCGCCGCCTCGTGTGCTTGGGTAAAATAGACCAGCAACAGCGATGGAACATGGGATGACTGGGCATGCAACCGCTCTGTAACTTGTTGGGCGGCCAGTGGGGTCGTCTCGGCAAGCGAGTGAGCCGTCAGGAAGTTCAACATCGTCTCCTAGGGGTACGGGATGCTGGCATCAAGCAAAAATCATACCCTTATCAAACAATTACCTGGCCATGGAGACTAGAATGGTGCTCACTGGCCTCCCACGGGATCACTGCATGTGGCAAAAAAATATCAATGACTTCGACCGGGTCGTCGCCATCGGCGGCGGGCACGGTATGGGCCGGGTGCTCTCTTCCCTGTCGTTCTTGGGATCCCGGCTGACGGGCATCGTCACCACCACGGATGATGGCGGCTCCACCGGACGCCTGCGCAAAAGCCAGGAGTGCATCGCCTGGGGGGATCTGCGCAACTGCCTCAACCAGCTGGTGACCACCCCCAGCATCGGTAGCCAGCTGTTCGAGCACCGCTTTACCGGCCGCGGCGAGCTGGCGGGCCACAACCTCGGCAACCTGATGCTGCTGGCCCTCGACAACCTCTGCGTGCGCCCCCTGGATGCCATCCGGCTCATCAGCGACATGCTGGAAATTGAACCCAATCTGCTGCCCATGTCCGAGCATCCCACCGATCTGTGCGCCCACACCGTCTGTGGCGATCAGATCCTGGGAGAGGTCTCCATCGATCAGCTCACCACACCGCCACGGGCCCTGAGCCTGAAACCGGTCGTGCCCGCCACGCGCGAAGCGGTCGAGGCGCTGAGCCAGGCCGACATGATCATCCTGGGGCCGGGCAGCTTCCTCACCTCCATCATGCCTCCTCTGCTGCTGCGCGAGATTGCGGAGGCGATCCGCAGCAGCCGCGCCATCGTCGTGTTCATCAGCAATCTGGTGGACGAAGAGGGTCCGGCAGGCCAGTTGTCACTGTCCAGTCAACATCGTTGGCTGGAAGAGCGGATAGGCAGCGGCCGGATCGATGCCATTCTGGCTCCCGAGGGCCCCCAGGTACCCGAGTTGCAGCACTGCCTCGTTCGGGCCGAGCTGGGTGAAGCGGCCCTCCCCCACCGCCACGACCGCCTCAAGCTGCGTCTGGCACTCGACACCGTGATCCTGAGCAGGCTTGGCGAGCGCGACATGGCGGGCTGATGCCCCTCTGGATCAGTGAAACTGGGCCAGATGGGTGAAGACCTGAGGCAGGGAGTGCTCCAGCTCAGCCAGCAGTCTGCCGGCCTCTTGCTCATCTTCCCGGCGACAGGCGGACTCCAGATCCATCACCTGCTGATAGCTGGGTTTGGCGCCATAGCTGCCACAGGACGATTTCATGCTGTGGGCAAGACGCGCCAGGGCTGACCAGTCCCGCTGCTCAAAAAGCGGTCTTAATTGGGCCAACTGCTCGCCTACCTCTTCGACAAACACCGAGATGACGACCGGCATCATCTCGTGACCGATGTCATCTGCCAGTTGTCGCAGCACTTTCTGATCCAGCCACTCCATCTTCTCTTCCCTATGATGGTATTCAAACAGACCACAATATAGCGGACCCACAGCCCCGCTGTCACCCGCCCTTCGGGCATGCCCGTATCGCTCCGGATGCTCTTGGGACACCAGAATGTGAGCAGCTTCAAGTTATCGGTATGTCAGTCAGAATGGAGAGAGATAAAGGTTGTCACAAAATTAACATTAAAGTAACAATGCAACCCATGAGAATGATGCGGCTCAGCAACACCTCTCTCATCCCTTTTTGCCTGTATGGCTGCTGCGAAGAACCAGGGTAGACATCTACCCTGGTATTTTTTATTTCTGGTTCAACAAGTTGGCTGCATTGCCATATTCCAGCTCGCCCAGCCTGAACAGGCAGAACTCCCCGGGCACCATCTTCACCCAATTCTCGTTGCCGGTGAGCGGCCGGGTGGCGATCAGGGTCACCACATCGTTCGGCGTGGTTTCACTCTGAAAGTCGATGGCCACATCCTCATCCAGCAGACGGGCTTCGCCAAAGGGAGCCCTGCGCGTCAACCAGTAAAGGTTGTTGCTGCAATAGGTCATCACGAACTCTCCGTCCGACAGCAGCATGTTGAACACCCCGAGCCCGCGCAGCTCGTCGCACAGGGTCGCGAGGTAGCGGAACATGGCGGGGAAATTTGCCGGCCGTTTGGGGTACTTGTGCTCCAGCCTGTCGAGCAGCCAGCAGAAGGCGTGCTCGCTGTCGGTGTCGCCTACCGGGCGGTGCCGCCCCGTGGGCAGCCTCTTGTAACCGGTCAACTGGCCATTGTGGGCAAAGGTCCAGTAACGGCCCCACAGTTCGCGGGTAAAGGGGTGGGTGTTTTCCAGGGAGACACACCCCCGGTTCGCCTGCCGGATATGGCTGACCACGGCACGGCTCTTGATGGGCAGTGCCTGGACCAGCTTGGCGATGGGAGACTGGGCACTGGGTTCGGGATCCTTGAAGGTGCGAAAACCCCGCCCCTCATAGAAGGTGATCCCCCAGCCATCCTTGTGGGGACCTGTCTTGCCTCCCCGCAGCATCAGCCCGGTAAAGCTGAAGCAGATGTCGGTCGGCACATTGGCACTCATGCCGAGCAGTTCGCACATATACCATCCACTCCCTGAATGTCTTGACTCTGGTTTCGTCAATCAACCGTCACGGCTGGACGAGAGGGCCGGTATGGTCACCCATCCCCCCTCTCAATCCCGGATCGTTGATTACTTGGCCATCTCTTTTTCAACCAGCTGGATCAGGATGTGGATCACCTTGATGTGCACTTCCTGGATGCGGTCGGCATAACCGAAGTGCGGCACACGGATCTCCACATCGGCCAGACCAGCCATCTTGCCGCCGTCCTTGCCGGTCAGGGCAATCACCTTCATCCCTTTGGCACGGGCCGCCTCGATGGCTTTGAGGATGTTGCCGGAGTTGCCGCTGGTGGAGATGCCGAGCAGCACGTCACCACGGCGGCCGACGGCCTCCACATAGCGGGAGAAGACATAGTCATAGCCAAAGTCGTTGGAGACGCAGGAGAGGTGGCTGGGATCGGAGATGGCGATGCCGGCATAGCCTGGGCGGTTCTCGCGATAACGACCGGTCAGCTCTTCGGCAAAGTGCATGGCATCGCAGTGGGAGCCGCCGTTGCCGCAGGAGAGTACCTTGCCTTCCTGCTTGAAGGAGTCGGCGAGCAGCCTGGCCGCCGCCTCGATGTTTTTCAGATTTTGCTCATCTGCCAGGAACGCCTGAAGCACGCTGGCAGCCTCGGTCAACTCGTTGCGGATCAGTTCTTGGTACATGGTTCTTGAAATCTCGTCGTCCAACATAGGGTGGCGGCATTGTCGCACAAGCCAGTCCAATCGTCGCCCCCCGCCCGCCAAGATGGGGCGGGCAGCGCGTTATGGAGATCACAGAGCCAAGGTAACAGGCTTGTAAACAGCTTGATAAGTTTGTGCGTATGAATTACAACAGGGGCCATATCCAACAGGTCAGACCTCTGGATCAGTTAACGCCAATTTCCCAACCTCGGCAATTCATGCAAGGAGCAAACAATGACGACGACCCTCACTCTGCTCGGGGTGATCCTGGTGATCGGCGCCATGGCCTATCGCCGTGCGTCCCTGTTCACCGCCACGCTTGCCACGGCCGCCGCCCTGGTCGCCGGCACCTTCTATGGCCATGTACCCCTGCTGGTGTGGGCGCTGTTCGCGGTGATAGCCCTGCCCCTCAATCTGGTGGAGTTTCGCCGTAACCAGCTGACCAAGCCGCTGTTCAAGATCTACAAGTCCATCATGCCGGAGATGTCCCGAACCGAGAAGGAAGCAATCGAAGCGGGGACGACCTGGTGGGAAGCGGATCTGTTTGCCGGCAACCCTGACTGGAAGAAGCTGCACGCCATTCCGGTGAGCACCCTCAGCGCCGAGGAGCAGGCCTTCATGGACGGCCCGGTTGAAGAAGTGTGCCGCATGGTCAACGACTGGGAAGTGACCCACGAGCGTGCCGATCTCTCTCCCGAGGTGTGGCAATACCTGAAGGACAACAAGTTCTTCGCCATGATCATCAAGAAGAAATATGGCGGGCTGGAGTTCTCCGCCTACGCCCAGTCCTGCGTGCTGCAAAAGCTGTGCGGCGCCAGCGCCGTGCTCGCCTCCACCGTCGGCGTTCCCAACTCCTTAGGGCCGGGTGAGCTGCTGCAACACTACGGTACTGACGAGCAGAAGGATTACTACCTGCCCCGTCTGGCTGTCGGCAAGGAGATCCCCTGTTTCGCCCTGACCAGCCCGGAAGCGGGTTCTGATGCGGGCTCGATTCCCGACTTCGGCATCGTCTGCAAAGGCGAGTGGGAAGGGGAAGAGGTGCTCGGCATGCGCCTGACCTGGAACAAGCGCTACATTACCCTGGCTCCCATCGCCACCGTACTCGGCCTCGCCTTCAAGCTGCGTGACCCTGACCACCTGCTGGGTGAGGAAGAAGAGCTCGGCATTACCTGCGCCCTCATTCCGACCCACATCAAGGGGGTCGACATCGGCCGTCGCCACTTCCCGCTCAACGTGCCGTTCCAGAACGGCCCGACCCGCGGCAAGGACGTGTTTGTACCGCTCGACTTCATCATCGGCGGTCCGGCCATGGCCGGTCAGGGCTGGCGCATGCTGGTGGAGTGTCTCTCCGTCGGCCGCGGCATCACCCTGCCCTCCAACAGCACGGGCGGCGTCAAGATGCTGGCCCTGGCCACCGGAGCCTACAGCCGCATCCGTCGCCAGTTCAAGCTGCCGATAGGCAAGATGGAAGGGATTGAAGAGCCGCTGGCACGCCTGGGTGGCAACGCCTACATCATGGGCGCCGCCGCCAAACTGACGGTCACCGGCATCGATCTCGGTGAAAAACCCTCGGTCATCTCCGCCATCGTCAAGTACCACCTCACCGACCGCGCCCAGAAGTGCATCATTGATGCCATGGATATCCATGGCGGCAAGGCCATCTGCATGGGGCCGAACAACTATCTGGCCCGTGGCTATCAGGGGGCGCCCATCGCCGTGACCGTCGAAGGAGCCAATATCCTGACCCGCAGCATGATCATTTACGGTCAGGGAGCCATCCGTTGCCACCCCTACGTGTTGCCGGAGATGCTGGCAGCCAGCCACCCCGACAAAGAGCAGGCGCTGAAAGATTTCGACAAGGCGATGTTCAGCCACGTGGGCTTTGCCATCAGCAACCTGGTGCGCAGCTTCTGGCTGGGGCTGACCAGTGCCCGCTTCGCCGCCGCGCCCTACAAGGATCAGACCAAGGGCTACTATCAGCAACTATCCCGCCTCTCCGCCAACCTGGCCTTCCTGTCAGACATGGCGATGGGCACCCTGGGTGGCGAGCTCAAGCGCAAAGAGCGGGTCTCTGCCCGCCTTGGCGATGTGCTGAGCCAGCTCTATCTGGCCTCCAGCGCCCTCAAGCGCTATCAGGATGAAGGACGCCAGCAGGCCGACCTGCCGCTGCTGCACTGGGCACTGCAAGACGCCCTGTTCAAGGCTCAGGAAGCGATCGACGAGTTGCTGCGCAACTTCCCGAACCGCTGGATTGGTCTGGCCCTGCGCGCCATCGTGCTGCCCCTTGGTCGCGACCTGAAGCGTCCCTCCGACAAGCTCGACAGCCAGGTGGCCCGCCTGCTCCAGGTGCCAAGTGCCACTCGCAGCCGTCTGGCCGAGGGCCAATATCTGACGCGCGAGGAGGGCAACCCCTTCGGGCTGCTGGAACAGGCGCTGGACGATGTGCTGACCGCAGAGCCGCTGTTTGACAAGGTGTGCAAAGCCGAAGGGAGCAAACGCCCCTTCACCCAGCTCGACAAGGTGGCAGAGGCGGGCCTGAGCCTCGGTGTCATCAACCAGGCCGAAGCGGACCTGCTGCGGCGCGCCGAGGAGAGTCGCCTTCGCACCATCAACGTCGATGACTTCGATCCCGTCGACCTGGTGGCCAACAAGGCACTGTTTGAAGCCTCCGCCTATCACAGGGCAGCTTGATGCCTCTGATGCCAGAACGCCTCCCTTGTGGAGGCGTTTTTCATGAAAGGGCTGGTGGATGGCATTCGATACGAAGAAAGAGAAACCGACTGGATCATATTTTGGATATCAATCCGTTTCCTATATTGAATGAAGCGGTTAAGGTAAGCACAGGATCACACACAGGATTGCATAATGGATGATCAAATCCTGATTATTGATGATGAAGATCTTCCCCAATCAGCACCGCGTCCCGCCGGCTGGAAGGTGATGATAGTGGACGATGAACCCGAAGTGCATCGCATCACCAAAATCACCCTGAACAAGTTTGAATTCGACGGCAAGCCGATCGATTTTCTGCACGCCTACTCTGCGGCTGAAGCCAAAGCCTTGCTCGCCCTCACCCCGGATGTCGCCCTGCTGCTGCTCGACGTCGTCATGGAGGTCGACCATGCCGGTCTCGAGGTGGTCAAGTTCGTGCGCGACGAGCTGCAAAACAAGATGGTGCGCATCGTGCTGCGAACCGGTCAGCCCGGCCAGGCCCCGGAAGATGACGTGGTGACAAACTACGACATCAACGACTACAAAGACAAGACCGAGCTCACCTCCCAGAAACTGCGCACCCTGCTGCGCGCCAGCCTGCGCTCTTACCGGGACATCCGAACCCTTGAGAGCAATCGACAGGGCTGGAGAAGGTCATCGAGGCGTCCAAGGGGATCTTCGAGCAGCGTGCCCTGCGCCAGTTCGTCGAAGGAGCCCAGACCCAGCTCAGCGCCCTGCTCAATCTGGAAGAGTCCCAGATTTACGATGTGAAGCACTTGGCGTATGAGGTGCGGGATCAGGTGCTCGAGCCTCTGCTCAGCGATGGTCCCATGCTGCGCCTCGTCGATGCGCCGGAAATCCTGCGCTGTGCCATGGCCAAGGGAGCCAATGTCTACGATGGCAACCAGATGGTGCTCTATTGCCAGAATGCCCGTCATCACCTGCTGTTCCACATCGAGACCACTCGCCCGCTCAGCCAGATGGATACCGGGCTGCTGAGCCTGTTCACCGAAAACATCATAGTGGCGCTGGAGAATATCCGGCTCAACGAGGTGATCGGTGACAACCAGCGAGAGATCATCTATCGCATCGGCGAACTGGTGGAGAGCCGCTCGAAGGAGTCCGGCTTGCACGTCAAGCGGGTGGCCCTCTACACCGAACTGTTCTGCAAGCTGCTCGGCATGAATGAGGACAGGTGCGAGCTCATCAAACGGGCCTCTCCCCTGCACGACATCGGCAAGGTGGGGATCCCGGACGCCATCTTGCACAAACCTGGCAAACTCACTCCCGAGGAGTGGGAGATCATGAAAACCCACGCCCAGCTTGGGCAGGACATGCTCTCCGGCAGTGACCTGGCCCTGTTCCAGATAGGCGCCACCATCGCGGGCAACCATCACGAGAAGTGGAATGGCAGCGGCTATCCCCGCGGGTTGAAGGGAGAGGACATTCCGCTGGAAGGACGCATCGTCGCCCTGGCGGATGTGTTCGATGCTCTGGGCTCCGATCGTTGCTACAAGCAGGCCTGGCCGCTGGATCAGGTGCTGGCGCTGATCAAGGAGGAGAAAGGAGAGCACTTCGACCCCCTCCTGGTGGACCTGATGCTGGCCAATCTGGAGAAGTTCCTCGATATTCGCGAGCAGTACAAAGACATCTATATCGGCGCTCACTGATATCGGATGCACCCCATCCACTTGCCACCATGAAGAAGCCGCCCATTGGGCGGCTTCTTTGCAATGTGCGCGGAATTATTGCTCCGGCAGATTGAGATCCAGTTTGGGGGTTGCTGGCGTCTCTTCAAGTTGCGCCTTCTGCGCCGCCATCGCCTTGTGCAGAGTGCGGCGCTTTTGCAGCAGAATGAAACCACCCGCCCCCAGCAAGAGCAGCAACACGCCACCTCCCCCCAGCGCCCAGGGCAGCCAGACCGGACTCTCCCGCTCCTCGAACCGGTCGGGGGTGGCGGCGGATGCGGGCATGGCCGCAGAGGGTGCGGGAGGGGGGGGAGGCGTTGCTATGGTGAACGACTTGGCCGGCAATTGCAGTTGCACCTCGCGACCGAGCCGGGTTGTTCCAAAGAGGGTGGCCTCCACCTTGTACTGCCCTGCCGCCTTGAGGGCGGAGAGATCCACGCCAAAACGCGGTGCTGTCGCCACCTCGTTGAACGTCATGCTACTGCCGCCGCCGTCGATGGCCTTGCCCTGGATGACCACGGAGGCGGGATCCAGTTCATCCACATCGATGACCAGAGAGAGCTTGGCTCCCCCCTCCCCGGAGGGGGGATTCAGGGAATAGCTGACCGGCCAGGGGTAGAGCAGCACCTGCTGTGACTGGGCTCGTGAGAAGACCTCATTGCCGGTGCTGAAGAGGGCTCGGTATTTTCCCGCAGGGACGTCCAGTACCGCCTCGGCGGTCAAGATACCGTCCCCCGGCACTTCGTCCACCCCCTTGCCATCATCCATGTAGCGTCCCAGGGTCTCCTCGAACACGGGATCGCTACTCTGGCTGGCATCGTTGAACTGCTGCAGCTTGACGGTCATGCCCAGATCGGTGAGGTAGTAACCCGCCCCAGGCGCCGCGCCATCGATCAGCAGACGGGATTGCAGTTTGACACGCTCACCCTGATAGAGGCGGGCCGGCAGCGGCTCGCTCTCGACCTGGATGTCGGTGAGCAGGCGCACCCGATTGTCGGGGTCCACCTCTCCGATCGCCTGCCAGGGGCCGGGTATGGGGTCGCGGATGGTGATGAGATCCTGATCCTTGAGGGGCAACCAGCCCACGTCGGGCGGCTTGACCTTGCCCACATAGAGCTTGCTGCCATCGGGCCGCACCAAGATCACCGAAGGCGTCCCCGGCTTGCGCTTGATGATGAAGGTGATCTCCTTCACGCCGTAATCGATGCGAAAGCGGTTGTCGAGCAGAGGAATGTCGGAAGGCGCAAACACCTCGTTGGCCGCGGCCGGGAGGGAGGCCAGCAGCAGCAGCCCCCAAAGCGATCTCATTGCCGCCACAGGCAGGCACCTCCTTTTTTCTGTACCAGATCCAGCCTCGCTTCATGGACAGCCGCCACCTCGTCGCTCGCGCGAACCACCCTGAGCGGCGGGCGATTGCTCTCCAGACGACGAATGCCGGTATCCTGGCTGGTCTCGCTCTCGCTGGTTTCGCTCGCCAGATTGAGTTTGGTCTGGCCACCCGTCATCAGGAGGTAGACGTCCGCCAGGATCTCCGCATCAAGCAAGGCGCCGTGCAGGGTACGGTGAGAGTTGTCGATGCCGTAGCGATCGCACAACACGTCCAGGTTGTTGCGCTTGCCCGGGAAGAGATCCCGCGCCATCGCCAGGGTATCCGTGATGCCGCAGATATCCGCCGTCTTGAAGTTCAGACCGAGCTTGCTGAACTCATAGTCCATGAAGCTCACGTCAAAGGGGGCGTTGTGGGCGATGAGCTCGGCGCCGCGAATGAACTCGATGAAATCGTCCGCTATCTGGTTGAAAGAGGGCTTGTCAGCCAGGAAAGCATCCGTGATGCCGTGCACGGCGATGGCCTCGGGGTCCACCAGCCGATCCGGCTTGATGTAGACGTGGAAATGGTTGCCGGTGAGTTTGCGGTTGATCACCTCCACACAGCCGATCTCGATGATGCGGTGCCCAAGATAGACAGGGCCGCCCGCGGTGTTCATGCCGGTGGTTTCGGTATCCAGAATGATCTGGCGATTCAGTTGGGGTGTGCTCATGATCAAATCCATGTCAAACTTCGGTTTTACTCGCTAGTTTACCCCAAGCCTCTCGCTAAAACAGATTGATTGCTCATGTTGAAACAGATTGATTTATTCACGGATGGCTCCTGCTTAGGCAACCCGGGCCCCGGCGGCTATGGTGCCGTCATGGTCTATGGCAAGCATCGCAAGGAGATCTCCGCAGGTTTTCGATTGACCACCAATAACCGGATGGAGCTGATGGCCGCCATCATGGGGCTGCGGACCCTGAACGAACCCTGCCAGGTGCGGCTTACCACCGACAGCCAGTATGTGCGCCAGGGGATCACCCAATGGATCATCGGCTGGAAGAAGAAGGGCTGGATGACCGCCAACCGTCAGCCGGTCAAGAACGTCGATCTCTGGCAGGCCCTGGATGCGGAAGTGGCCCGTCACCAGATCGAATGGCTCTGGGTGAAAGGACACTCGGGCCACCCGGAAAACGAACGCTGTGACGAGCTTGCCCGTGAGGCCGCCAGCGGCAAGCAGCTTGCCGAAGACAGCGGCTACCAGCCCTGATGCCCGCTAGCCGCCCTGGCGCGCCATTCCTGGCGCGGCCATCGACTCCGGCAGCCGCCAGCGGCGACGCACCGGAGTAACGGGGAAACGCCGCTTGCGGGCGGCAATCACGTAAACAGACGCCAGGGAGCGGCAATAGTCCCGCCCCAGACTCTCCCGCCACCAGCCGATCTTGCTCTGCCTGCCCATGAAGGAGAAACCGAACCGCTCGTCGAACATCACCTCGCAGCCGAGCAGTTGCAGCCAGTCGGTCACCCGTGCGGGCGTGAACATGCGGGCAGACCAGGGCAGATGCCGCCGCATGAAGGGCAGATAGTGGCCCAACCCCACCAGGCTGAGCGGGTTGTAACCGCTGACAATGAGCCAGCCATCGTCGGTCAGCACCCGTTCTGCCTCCCGCAGCACCTGATGAGGATCCGGCGAGAAATCGAGGCAGTGAGCCAGCAGGCAGGCATCCACGCTCCCCGATCGCACCGGCAAGGCGAGCGGATCCCCCTGGATGTCCAGCAGCCGTCCGCCGGGAGCGACACCTATTTGATGGCGAATGGTGGAACAGCCGCAGGAGAGTTCGGCGCTCAGGGCTCCTATCTTGAGCAAGTGATAGCCAAAGAGGTGGGGGCACCAGTTGTCGAGGCGCTCCTGAAGCTCGGCGGCCACCCAGTCCCCCATGGGCAGTGCGGACCAACTGGTCGGAAGCGCGATCTGTTGTTCGGTACGTGCCAGTTGCATAATGGGACCAACTCGGGGCGAATGCCATCCAGTTATATAAGATCCCTTCCTTAAAGAGAACACAAGAGACCTCGACCCATGTATACCGTCATCACAGTTCCCGCCTTCAGCGACAACTACATCTGGTTGATCCGTCATGAAAATCACTGCCTGGTCGTCGATCCGGGCGAGGCCGCTCCCGTGCTGGAACGGCTGGCTGCGCTGGATCTGGTGCTGGATGCCATCCTCCTGACCCATCACCACCGCGATCACGTCGGGGGCGTATCCGAGTTGCTGCAACACTTCCCCCACGCTCGTCTCTATGGCCCCAAGCATGACCCCATGCCGGACCATCACGGCCAGTGGCTCGACGACGGGGATCAGATCAACTGGCATGGCCTGAGTCTGGATGTCCTCCATGTACCCGGTCATACCCTGGGGCACATCGCCTATTACGGCCAGGGCATGCTGTTTTGTGGCGATACCCTCTTCAGCGCCGGTTGCGGCCGTCTGTTCGAAGGTACCCCGGCACAGATGCACACTTCCCTGCAACGGCTCGCGGCACTGCCCGATGAGACCCTCCTTTATTGTGCCCATGAATACACCCTCTCCAACCTGCGTTTCGCCCATGCGGTCGAGCCCGACAACCTGGCGATCCAGCGGCAGATCGGCGTGATCAGCAAACTGCGTCAGCAGGGCCTCCCGAGTCTCCCCTCCCGGCTGGGAGATGAGCGGAATTTCAATGTTTTTCTGCGCTGCGAGCAGGACTCGGTAAAATTTTATGCTGAGAAATACGCCCTTAAATGCTTGGAAAATCCAGAGGATACCTTCGCTGTTCTGCGGGCCTGGAAGGACGTTTTTTGAACAAACCTTGATCAGGGGGGCATTGCCCCTTATGATGCGAGCTGTTTTTCCACAGATGACCTGAGCGAGATGAAGCTACGAACGGCCTTATTGGCAGCGCTGTTTCTCAGCGGCTGTCAAAACCTGAGCCATCAGGATGACCGGGCGGTAACGGCAATCGAGCCGATCAAATCCCCCCAAGTCAGCAAGAAAACGTACAAAAAACACTCTTCGCGGATGCTGTTCGGCGACGAACAGATAGAAGAGCTGGATGACACTGATAACCTGTGGGTGCGTATCAGCGATGATATGCAGCTGGACTCGCACGATAATGCCCGGGTTCGCCAACAGCGTGATTGGTTGTTGCGCAATGATAAGCATATGGCGACCATTGCCAGCCGGGCTGAGCCCTACCTGTATCTGATGGTAGAGGAAATCGAACGGCGTGAGCTGCCAATGGAGCTTATTACCATCCCCATGATCGAGAGCATGTTCGATCCCAATGCCCGCTCCCGCAGCAATGCGGTCGGTCTTTGGCAGTTCGTTCCTGCAACCGGCAAGAATTTCGGCCTGCGCCACGACAACTGGTACGACGGTCGACGCGATGTCCTGGCATCCACCAATGCTGCACTGGATTACCTGGAGTACCTGAACCGGTTCTTCGACGGTGACTGGCTGCAGACCCTGGCCGCTTACAATGCCGGTGAAGGTCGGGTGCGCAACGCCATCACCCGCAACGAACGGGCTGGTCGTCCGACCGACTACTGGTCGCTGGACCTGCCCCGCGAAACCCGGATGTATGTGCCCAAGATCCTGGCCATGGCCGACATGATCCGCAATGCGGACAAATACAATGTCACCCTGCCGGTGCTGGCCAACAAGCCGCAATTGCGAACCATCAATACCGGTGGTCAGATTGATTTGAACGTGGCCGCCCAGCTGGCTGGCGTTTCCGCCTCCCAGCTCAAGGCGCTTAATCCTGCGCTCAAGCGTGGCATGACCTCACCGCAGGGCCCTTACAACCTGCTGGTCCCCGTCGAGTACGCCGACACCCTGGAGCTGGCCCTGGCCGATCTGCCCCAGCGTGAACGTACCCGTGGCGTGCGCTCCTATCAGGTCACCAGTGGTGATACGCTGTCACGGATCGCCCAGAATCACGGGGTGACCGTGCAACAGCTCAAGCTGGCCAACAACATGCGCGGCAACAACCTGCGCCGTGGCCAGAGCCTGATCATCCCCAATGGCGGGCGCGCAACCCAGGTTGCCCAGAGCAAGCCACAGCAGCTCGCCAGCCGCAGTGGTGGCAAGGTGAACTATCAGGTGCGCTCCGGTGACAACCTGTGGAGCATCAGCCAGGCACACGGGGTCACCCACGCCGACCTGGCCAAGTGGAACGGCCTGAACGCCAAGTCGGCCCTCAAGCCTGGCATGAAGCTGGTGGTCTGGCCCAAGCAGGGCAAGAGCAGCAACAAGTCCATGGTCTATCAGGTGCGCCGCGGTGATTCCCTCTCCTCCATCGCAGCCCGCTTCCAGGTCGCCGTCAACGATGTGATGCGCTGGAACCAGCTCGGCAAGAGTGACTATCTCAAGCCGGGTCAGGAGTTGACCCTGTTCGTGAAGAACAACAGCTGATCGCTCGTCGCAATCCAAAAAATACCCCGCTTGATGCGGGGTATTTTTTTGTCTGCATGAACCAGCGGCGACGCCGCTCTCCCCTGAGGGATGACTCAGGGAGTGATGGCCTGGGCCGCAAAGCGCGCCAGAATGGGGTTGTGGTCAGAGGCATCGGTAGCCGGTGAACTCACCTCCACCAGATCCAGATTGCGATAGTAGAGGTGATCCAGCGGGCGGCCAAAAGCGGTGCGACGCAGATCAGGCACAGGTATGGCCTCCTGCAGGCCAAGCTCGCCCACCAGCTTGTTCAACCAGAACGCGCGCTTGTCGCTCCAGGTGTTGAAATCGCCGCCCAGGATGACCGGCCCCTGGTGGCGATGGATCAACGCAGTCAGATCGTTGAGCTGCTCGCGGAAGGTCGCCATGCCCAGTTCGAAATTGACCGCATGGAGATTCACCACCAGCACGCCGTCAGGATCCCCCTGCAAGGGATAGAGACTGACCAGACCTGACTTGGGGATACGCAGCAGGGGTTCGGGGGAACGGACGCCACAGACAAACGCCTGCGGCGTTTTCGCCACTGTCATCACGCCAAAGGAGACACCTCCCTGGGTGAAGGCCTGCAACTGCTGCCATTGGAAATCGCCTCTCTTCAGCCAGTCCAGCATCTCGGGCCGGGTCGCCGACTCTTGCAGCAGCACCAGATCCTGGGACTTGGCATACTCATCCAGCCCTTCCCGCCAGTTCTTGCGTTGTCCCTTGTAGAGGTTCCAGACGGTGATGCCAAATTCCCTCGGCAAGGCCGTGGAGGCGAGCGCCACCAGAGGTGGTCTGTCACAGCTTGCGCCAGGTATGATACCTGCCGCAGTCACCAGATGATCTTGATCCGGTACCTCGAAGCAACCGACCAGCCCCAACGTCAGCAGGGACGTTCCCAGAATCCGATAACTATTTTTCATTGGCTAACAATCACCTGCCTCTGCAAGACGACATGGCCCTCACACAGGCCACGGTCGCCGACTAGTCTCATTATTCGTGTCCGGCCCGACTCATCCAGAAGGAATTCAACGATGGCGAGACAGCACCAGTACCGCGTGACATTTTACGATCAACAGGGAACCTGTCATCAAGTGGAGCTTTCCACCGTCTATCAAATCAGGCGGGATCCCCAATGTGATCTCTGTCTGTTCGACACCCGGCAGTGCGTGGGGTCGGAAGAGATGCTGGAGCGCATGATACGGCAAAAAACCGGGCTTGAGCAGGAAATATCCATCATCAATGCCCGGCTCATCTGAGCAGACTCAGACCGGGACGGGGCGGGATTTGCCCTGATCGTCGATGGCCACATAGGTGAAGACGCCCTCGGTCACGCAGTACCGCTGGGCTTCGTTCTCCCGCAATACCGGCTTGACCCAGACCTCCAGCTTGAGTCGCATGGAGCTGCGACCAATCTTGAGGCAGCGACCGTAACAGCACACCACGTCACCCACCTTGACCGGGCTGTGGAAGGTCATCCCCTCCACCGAGACGGTACAGATGCGCCCTTTTGCCAGCTCCTTGGCCATGATGCCCCCACCTATATCCATCTGGGACATGATCCACCCGCCGAAGATATCGCCATTGGGGTTGGTATCGGCTGGCATTGCCAGGGTTCTCAGCAACAGCTCCCCATCGGGGTGGCGCTTGGTCTCTTCCATCATTACCGCTCTCTTTATCATGGATGGCGGCATGATAGGGGGCGATCCCCCCCTTGGCAAACCTCAATTGTCCCGGAGCGCGCGCCGTATCTGGTTTGCACGCCAGATGACCGACTCCGGGGCCCGGATGGCGACGACCCGTTCAACCCTTCAAGGCCGCCCCGTCCGCAAACCAGTGGGCCGGATCCGGCCAGCGATAGACGAAACCAAGCTGCTGGCAGATGCGCTGACCTTCGATGGGAGCAAACTCCCCCGTCGGCTCAACGAACTGCGGCGGCACCAGCCCGAGCAGGCGGCTCGCGAAGGGGTAGAGCTGCTCCCGGCGCGGGTGAACGGGGGCACTCAGATTGTAGGCATCCCCATCCTGCCCCTGGGCCAGCATCAGCTCACAGGCGGCCACCACGTCGTCCAGATGCACCAGGTTCACAGCCTGGCCTCCCCCGGCCAGCGTCTTGCCCGCCAGAAAACGGCCGGGGTGACGGTCAGGACCATAGAGTCCGGCCGGGCGCAAGATCATGGCGCAGTCAACATGCCCTTCCAGCACGGCAAGCTCGGCCGCCCGCATCCGCAAGCCTCTGTCATGGGCTGGAGCGGGCGTATCCTCCTCCCCCTGTCCGGCCCCCCAGACCGAAGTCGCGCTGATAAAAAGAACCCTCTGAACACCCGCCTCCCTCGCCTGTCGGCACAGGCTGGCCACGGACGCCGGGTAATCACCGGTCTTGCTGGGGGGCACACAGATCACCAGGTCATGACAGCGAAAAGGCAGTGACCCCATGTCAGGGGTGAGCAACAGCGGCCAGGCAGCAATACTCTCCCCCCGCAGCCGTTCAGCCTTTTCGGCCGTACTGACCGTCACCGCGACAGATTGCCCCTGCTCTTGCAATGCCCTGGCCAGGGGCAAACCCAGCCAGCCGGCGCCCACGATACCCGTCTGATACTCAAATTCGTTCGTCATACCCGGATCCTGACAAAAAAAAAACGGCCATCCAATGATGACCGTCGAAAGTAACGAAGGAAATAGCCGGATTAACCGGTTACCTCCCACAGCGGGAAAATCGGGAGCGCACGCTCCTAATTCGTGGGCCTATCCTAGTGGCAGCGCGGTCAAAAAGCTTTGAAGCGGATCACAGTTGAAAAGGATTTCTGAAAGCGCTTTCACTGTTTTGCAAAAAAGTCGACCCGCACGGGGCCAACTTCATGACTCAGGCCACAGATTCCCGCCGTACCAGTTCGGCTTCGAATTTGAGCGCCAATCCCTCTACCGGCTTGTGATCCAGCAGCCTCAGGGCCAGCTCAGCGGCACGCTCTCCCATCTCCTCGATGGGGTAACGTACCGTGGTGAGCTTGGGATAGATGTATCGGGCATAGGGGATGTCATCAAAACCGACCACAGAGACCTGCTGGGGGATCTTGTAACCCCGCTCCAGCAGACAGGAGATGGCCCCCGCCACCATGGCATCATTGAAACCAAGCACAGCGCTGAACTCGACGCCGCGCGCCAGCAGCTCGCTCATGGCCACATAGCCACCTTTTTCATCGGCATAGGCACGGCCGATGAGGGCAGGATCCAGCTCGATACCTGCCCGTTGCAGGGCGAAGCGATAGCCGGCCATCCGCTGCTGACCATCCACAAACTCCTCGTCATCGGAGGTGACGAAGGCAATCTTGCGATGTCCCGCGTCCAGCAGATGCTGGCAAGCCGTGGTGATGCCGGCCTGGTTGTCCAGCCAGACGCAGCGATCCTCGCAGCCTGGCACCTGACGGTTGATGAAGACGATAGGGGTCGTGCCCGACGCCAGCTCGCTGAGCTCTTCGTCAGGCAGCGCCTTGCTGTGCAGGATCAAGGCATCGCACTGGCGCTGCAGCAGCGCCTGGATGGCGTGCCGCTCACGGGCCGCGTCGTGGTTGCCGGACACCACGATGGTGAACTTGTTCGCCTTGTCGACCATGCTTTCGATGCCGCGCATCATCTGAGCGAAGAAGGGGCCGCCACACAGATCCCCCACCAGCACACCGATACAGTTGGAGCGTTTGCTCACCAGGGCCTGGGCGAAGCTGTTTGGACGAAAGCTGAGCTCCTTCATGGCCGCGAGGACAGCCTCGCGCTTCTCGGGCGCCACCTGCGCCGTGTTGTTGATCACTCGAGACACTGTCGAAATGGAGACATTCGCCAGCTGAGACACATCTTTGATCGTTGCCACTCTCGATTCCTTTGTTGGAAAAGCCTGTCAGTGATGATCGGGCATTGTATCGAACCTGACAGACCAAGACGCGGCGCCCGATCACCTGGCAGGTTTCCTTTTGTAACAAAGCTTAAGGGATGATAACCATTTTGGGGCAAGAATGGGAGGCAGCCGCCACAACGACTGCCCCCCGAACTCAATAGGCGTGATTCAGCTCGCGTTCCGACATGAAACGCAAGGGCTGCTGCAGCTTGTGTTGATAGATGAGATCGAAAGAGAGCACGTTCTGGACATAGTTGCGCGTCTCCCGATAGGGGATGCTCTCCACCCAGACATCCATCGGCTTGTTGTCGCTCTGCTCGCGCCAGCGCTTGACCCGGCCAGGACCCGCATTGTAGGCCGCCGCCGCCAGGATCCGGTTGCCGTCATACACATCCAGCAGGCGCTTGAGGTAGGCGCTGCCAAGTCGAATGTTCATGGCCGGGTCGAACAGTTGCTGCTCGTTGCGATAGGGCACCCCAAGCTTGCCGGCCGTCTCTTTCGCGGTGGCAGGCATCAGCTGCATCAACCCCCGCGCCCCGACCGGTGACTGGGCCAGGGGATAGAGTGCGCTCTCCTGACGGGAGATGGCGTAGAGCAGACTGGTGTTCATGGTGCGCTCTTGTGCCATCTGGGAGAAGGTGCGCTTGAGGGGCAGCGGGAAGCGCAGGTCCAGCGCATCCCAGGCCTCGGCACGGATGCTGGAGAGGATCGCCAGCTCGTGCCAGCCCTGGTTGAGGGCGATGTGGCCAAACTCCAGGCGCTGGGCCACGCTGTTGCGATCCATGTTGTGGATCCACTCAGAGCGGGCCGCCGTGATCTCGTTCATCGCCAGCAGCTCACGCACCCGCAGCAGGAAGGGCCAGCGGCGGCTGGCACTTTGCCAGTCCGGCACCTTGTGCGCCACGCTCTGGTTCTTCATGCGATAGGGCACACCGGTGCGCTGGGCCGCCATGAAGCCGTAGAAGCCGCGCAGGCTCGCAGTCTCGAGATAGAGGTCCCGCGCCGGTTTCTGCCGCCCCTGTTTCTCCAGCGAGCGCGCCATCCAGTAACGCCAGCGATCCTCTTTTTGCAGCCCCATGGGCATCCGCTTGACCCAGCCTTCGAGGCCGCGCCAATCCTGCTCCCAGATGGCAAGACGGGCCCGCAGCTCCACCAGCTCCGGATCCTTGAGCCGCACCAGAGCCGTATCCAGCCAGGCGCGCTGGTCAGAAGATCGGTCCAGCAACAGGCGGCGGGCGGCCGCCTTCTCCACCCGACTCACCTCGGCATGGTTCAGGCCGAAGCGACGGGTCATCTCCCCCAGCTGGCGCAGAACCGCGTCGGGCTCCTGGTTGGCGTAGCGGGCCAGCCCCAGGGAGAGCAGATGCCGCGACGGGGGCGCCGCCGTGAAGTTGGCAGGATTCATCGCCCGCACGGGTTGGTCATACAGGGCGATCATCTGATCGCCATACCCCTTCATGCCGCTGCCGAGCTGGGCCCCGAGGTGGCGAATGAGGTTGGGGTTCTGGGCCTCGAAAGCCAGGTTCATACGCTCCCAGATCTTCTCCTGAGTGCGCAGACCTGCCTGCTGCCAGAGCTGGAACAGGGGATCGCAGGCATCGGGCCTGGATTGACCGCTCAACCAGAGCTTGCCTGCCTCCTGCAGGGCTTCACTTTGGTGCCCCGTGTAGTAGCGGGCCTGATAGTGCTGACAGAGCAGATCGGTGGAGCTTGGCTTGGCCGGATAGAAGCGCAGGAACTGGGACCACTGCTGGCTCTGGGCAAGATAGGTGAGATAGCTGCGCTCGAGCCGGTTGGACTGGGGGGTGTCCCCGTGCTGGCGGATGAAGCGGGTCACATCGTTGTAGTCTGCCGCCCCGGGACGGAACGCAAGCTGGTAGTAATCCAGATAGGGCAACAGCGGATAGTGGATCAGGCGTGCCCGAAGCTGGCTGAATTTGACCTGATCATTGGCACGCACGGCCTCATGGGCCTGGCGATAGAGAGACTGCTCCATGGTCTGCGCGAAGGCAGGAGCCAACAGCCCCGGCATCCAGAGCGCAGACAAGATGATTCCCTGCACGACTTTCACGAATGGCATTCTCCCCTTGAAGGCATAACCACCGTCAAAGTGCGGTGGTGACATACCTTCATTCTACCCGCTAAGCACGGGGGCTACGCCACACTATTTTTATCGGTGCAGACGGGGCGATCACCGCGTACCTGGCGGCTGACATAGCGTTCAAGGTAGGAAACAGGGAGCGGCTTGGAGGCGAGGTATCCCTGGAAGAAATGGCAGCCCTGTGCCTGCAGAAACTCCAGTTGCTGGCGGGACTCCACCCCCTCCGCCGTCACGTTGAACCCCATGTGGCGGGCCATGGCGATCACGGCCTCGACGATGGCCATGTTGTCACCATCCTTGGGAATGTCCTGGATGAAAGAGCGGTCGATCTTGAGCTCGTCCGCCGGCAGCCGCTTGAGGTAGCTCAGGGAAGAGTACCCCGCCCCGAAGTCATCGATGGCAAAGCTTATGCCCAGGGTCTTGAGTTCCGCCATCTTGCTGATGGTGTCTTCCGCATGACCCAGCACCACCGACTCGGTGATCTCCAGGTTGAGGCAGGCGGGATCCATGCCGGTGGCCGCCAGCACGTCGTGAATGCGATCGACAAAGTCGGGAGCATGGAACTGTTTGGCGCTCACGTTGACCGACAGCTGGGGGACGTGGATCCCGTTCTCCTCCCAGGAGACGTACTGGGTACAGGCTTCGTGCAATACCCAGTTACCGATGTCGACAATGAGATCCGTCTCCTCGGCAATGGGGATGAACTCGGCAGGCGACACCAGGGCACGCCCGGGGGGTTGCCAGCGGATCAGCGCCTCGACACCGATGATCTCCCCCCCCGCTACCATGTGCTGGGGCTGGTAGTGGAGAGTCAGCTCCCCATTGTCGAGGGCACTGCGCAGCTCGTTGTGAATGTGCAGACGCCGGTCGGCCTGCAACTGCATGGAGGCATCAAAGAAGCGCCGGGTCTTGCGGCCCGCCGATTTCGCCTGATACATGGCGGTGTCAGCCTGCTTGAGCAGATCCCCCGCCTCCTGCTCCCGACCGGGGAAGAGGGTGATGCCGACACTGGCGCCGATGTGCAGCACCTGGCCTCTGAAATCATAGGGGGCGGCGATCTCCCCGATCAGCCGCTCCGCGATGAGGTCGGCCTGCATCTCCGCCTGGGGCGGGCTGATGGAGAGCGCGGGCAGCAACAACACGAACTCGTCGCCGCCGAGACGGGCCAGACAATCCCCCTGGCGCACCAGCCGCTTGAGACGGCTGGCCACCTCCTTGAGCAGCCAGTCGCCGGTGGCGTGACCCAGGGAATCATTGATGGTTTTGAAGTGGTCGAGATCGATGAACAGCAGGGCCCCGATGAGGTGACTGCGATTTGCATCGGTGAACGCCTGGGTCAGGGTTTCGTGCAGCTGACGGCGATTGGGCAGGCCGGTCAGCTCGTCATAGAAGGCGAGATCCTGAATGCGGCGCTCCGCCGCCTTGCGCTCGGAAATATCCTCGAAGAAGATGACATAGTGGCTGATCCCCCCCTTCTCATCCTGCACCGGCGTGACGATCTCCCACTGGGGATAGGCGTGACCGTCGGCGTGCAGGCGCAGGGTTTCCCCCTGCCAGCGATCCAGGGCGTTGAGCTCGTAACCCAGCCCTCCCAGCCCCGACCAGAGATCGTTGCCAAGATGCAGACCAATCACCCCCTGGTTGTCAAAGCCGGTGATCTGGCTGAAGGCGTAATTGACCCGCAGGATCTTGAACTCGGGATCCGTGATGATGATCCCTTCGTGAGTTTCAAAGGCCACCGCAGACAGCCGCATCAAGGCATCGCTCTGCAGGCGCTCCAGCTCGGCCACCATGCGCACCGAGAAGATGGTCAGGACGGAGTCCAGATCCGTGGTCCGGGTCTGGCTTGGGAACAGCAGGGCGAGATGACCCAGGATCTGACCGTTGCGATCGAGCAGCGGCTGGGCGTAATAGTGCTGGCCCGGGGGCAGGTCAGGATACCCGGTCAGGGGTTCACTCACGGGGACCGCGCAGGAGGCCCCCTGGCGATAGAGCTGCTGGCAGGGCATGTCACAGAGAGCATACTCCTTGACGTCGATGCCGTGGCTCGCCAGCACCCTGAGCCTGTCGAGACCGACCCGCTCCGTCAGCCAGACGGCAGTGGCTCCCAGGATATGGGCCAGCTCGTTGACCAGGGTCTGGCAAAAATCGAGCCCCGTCTTGGCGGAGAGCGCCTGCGCCAGCTTGGCCAGCAAGGGGGCCTGCAACATGGGAAGCGGCGGTGTCACGCCTGCGGGGGAGTCGGCGCGATCCATCTCGCGATGCATCATTTCAAGGGGGGCAAGCCAGCCACAACAGAGCCCCTGTGCAGGCACATACTGACCGTACCAGAGCGCATGGTGTATCTTGCCGTCCTCATCGCGCAGGTGACCGATGAACTGGCCAGGCTGGCCGGAATCGTGGAGTCTTGCAAGAAAATCGGCGAAACCCGCTTCATCTTCCCGCTCAAGTTGGGTGGCCCAGGGGTGGGCTCCCTCCCCTGCCCAGGGTTCACAAGAGACATGATCAGACAGGCTCCATTGCCCATGCTGCCGATCATAAAACCACATCATCTGGGTGGCTTGCTGCTTCATCTACGACTCCAACCACTACAACCACGTTATCCACCCCGACTCCTGCAGAAAAGCATATCCGTTTGCGCGCATATCTCCACCGGCGCATGGCAATGATTTTGCGATGCGATGAGGCGATGTGGGTGGAGAAAATTCGAGACTATGCGGCAAAAACCAAACATCGGGTCGACACAAGGCGCTGCCGAGGGGGGACAGAAACGATCCTATTTGCTGATACTGCCTGCCTGTTTCACTGAGCTCAAGCGGTTTTTGGCATGAAACGGGAAAAGCTCACAATTTATGGACAGCGGGATTCCCAAGGGGATTTTTCGTGACATAGATCACATTTTGATTTGGCGACATGGGTAATCTGGAGGTGAAGACACAAGCAAGACGACCCGAAGGGGGCCATTATGAAAATCGAAATGACCAGTAAAATCATCGACATCACCCCAGCCATCCGCGAGCGCATTGAATCCCGTTTTGAAAAGCTCGAGCGTCTTCAGGTGCCTCTTATCACACCCCATGTGATCATCTCCAAAGAGCGTTTGATGTATATCGTCGAAGCCACTATCGGCATTCCCAACGGCAAACTGTTTGCGCAGGCAGAGCACGAGGATCTCTATGCCGCCATCACGGACCTGGGCCAGAAGCTGGAACGCCAGCTCAACCGTCACACGGAAAAACCCATCGCCCGTCGTGCCGCCGGCAAGGAAGTGCCTCAACCGGACGAAGCAGACGCCTGACAAGGTTCACCACTCATAAAGCAAAAGGCGGGTTATCCCGCCTTTTTGCATTCTACCGTGCCGTCACCCCAGCCAGCGCAGCCTGGCATCCACCCCTTGCGCAAGCTCATCGAGCAGCGGCAGCATCATCAGCGGAACTTCCTCCCTGGGGTCAGCGCCCATAGGTCGGGCCTGCCATCGCTCGCGACCCAGTGCCGAGAGGTTGTCGTACACCGCGGGATCCAGCGCGGGCGTTCGGCTCACCAGTGGCGGGGAGCGCAGCGCCAGCCAGAGTCTCACATCCGTCATGCACCCGCCCTGTTGCAGACGTTCGTTGAGGCTGGTGGCATCGCTCTCTTCCACCCCGCCTTGCAGGGACGCCCGGGGCATCAGACCGAAACGAGAGCGCCAATCCAGCTCACCCGACGCAGGCTTGGGCGGGGCATCAAACCAGGGCTGCTCTTCCACTGCATCAGTCAGCAGCGCCAGATGCAGCCTGAAGTCGGCACGGTCCCCCGCACGGAGATCCTGGTTGAGCCGTTGGCCCAACTGGGCCTCATCCACGAGCAAGCGGTCACGAATCGCACTGGGCAGCATGAGATAAATCTTGGAAATGAAGGTTTCATTGCTTATCGGCCATCAACCCGATCCTTTAAGCATTAAAAATCCCGGCAGAGGGGTTCACAAGCGCGACAGATCTGTTAGTATGCGCCTCGCACTTGGGGAGGGGTTCCCGAGCGGCCAAAGGGATCAGACTGTAAATCTGACGGCTCTGCCTTCGAAGGTTCGAATCCTTCTCCCTCCACCATTCAAGTGCGCACAATCAGGTCATGCCCCGTGGAGGGGTTCCCGAGCGGCCAAAGGGATCAGACTGTAAATTTGACGGCTCTGCCTTCGAAGGTTCGAATCCTTCTCCCTCCACCATCTTTCAGAGAACCAGGCCTTGTGCCGGGTTTTCGCTTTTCTGCCTTCCACAAATCCCCTTCTTCTACAAAAAAACGGGAGGCCAGGCCTCCCGTCAATATATGCACGCTCTCACCCCGAACCTGCTGGCGACAGCTGTCATCAGCAGGTCGGGCAGGGGGGAATAAGCGTCCCCCCAGGCATCTGTCTTGTCATCCGCGCCCCTTACAGGGTGAAGCGATAGAAGATATCCACCGCCTGGGCCATCCCGCTCATGGCCTGCAGATAGAGCCTTGGCATCAGCTCGTAGCGCAGCTTGAATTCGGCGATGGGGCTGAACACCCCGACCCCGTACTGGAACTGCAAGCCGGGCAGCAGGTAGGCCGACAGGGTCACCTGGGTGTCATCGCCACTGCCTGCGGTATCGAGGGCCACGTCGCTCATGCCGAGGGACTCCCCGATGCTGGAGACCACGCCGCTCGCCTGGCTCACGGCCCCCGCCACCAGCAGGCCGTTGAAGCCGCCATCCTCGCCGCTGGTCTGCAATCCCTTGCCCCGCAACAGATAGGAGAGCTGTTCGGACTGCGCCATCTGCGGTTCGGAATAGACAGTGATCTTCGGCTTGGCGGCCGGCCCCGTCACCCGCACCCCGACGGTCACGTTGTCCTCGATGGTGTCCGGATCCCGATAGGTCTCGATGTTGAGATAGGGCTGATCGATGGGACCGGAGAAGAGGATCCACCCCTCCTTGATGATGAGGTTCTGGCCATAGGCCTTGAAGCGCCCGTCCCTGAGCTCCAGTTGCCCGTTGCCCGAGAGCGGCTTGGAGGGATCCTGGCGAATGTTGAGGGCCCCTCCCACCTTGGTCTTGAGTCCCATGGCTTCAAGGCGGACGTCGTCCCCGAGCCGGATGGCGAGCCTGATCTCCATGGGCAGCGGTGCTGCCTTGGGGACCGGCGGCAGATCGTCGTAGATGACGGTGACGTCATCGGAGACCGCTACCGCGCTGTCTGGCAGGCTCTTGACCAGGATGCGCGACCAGGGGATGTCCACCTGACCGGTCACCCTGGTCTCCTCCCCGAGAGAGATGGCGATGTCAGGTGTCACCCTGACCCGGCCCATGCCCGGGTACTGGGCTTCCAACTCCTTGCCCTGAATGGTGAGGCTGCCGGTCACCGGCTGCTGGGCCCAGCTCAGCCAGCCCCCCAGCACCAGGGGGCCCTTGCCCACCATCATGGAGCCGTCGAGTTCGGCCCGGTTGCCATCTATCTTGAGGCGGGTCACCAGCTTGGAGAGGGTCACCATGTCGGAGTGGGTCTGAACCTCCCCCTCCTTCAGGTTCAGCTCGCCATACAGCAGGGGGGCAGCCAGGGTGCCGTCGAAGCGGGCATCCGCCGAGATGACCCCTTGCAGGGAGCGCACTTCGGGAATGAGGGGCGCAAAGGTCGCCAGCTTCAGATCGTCAAACCTGAGTTGACCGCCGAGGTTGCCGCGGCCGGCGGGATCCCGGATCAGCAGATCGGTGTCGATGTTGCCGATCTGCTCGGAAGCGAAATCGACCCGGATGGCGGCCTGCTGGCGCTCGAAATCGATCCCAAGCTCGAGGCGCTGGTAGTCGGTCTTGAGTTCGTCGGCGACGAAGGTCCCAGGCGTGGTACGCACGGTGGCGTGCAGGGTCGGCTGGTTGCCGCGCCAGCTGGCGCGCCCGTCGGCCGACAGCACCGCCTGCCAGCGGAAATTGTCCGGCAACCAGGGGCGCAGCCGCTTGAGATCAAATTCGTTCAGGGCAAATTCCAGATTGCCCTGGGACTGGGCTATCCGGCTCCCCTTGACGCAGAGACTGGCCTTCTGGGACGCGAGGCAGAGATCCCCCATGGTTAGCTGCTGTTTCGGCAGATCCAGGTCCAGAGACCAGGGGGCGGTCAGCGCCCAGCGCTTGAGGGGGGTCTTGAGCTTCAGCTCGGCAAGGGCGCCACGCCAGTGGTCACCGCGCAGGCTGCCATTCAGGCTGAGGTCTGCCGCCAGGGGATCCCCCTTCATGGTCAAGGTGAGCCCGTGGCGATCGAGATCGCCGCTCAGGTTCAGGGCGATTTGCGAGAGCTTGGTCTCCCCCTGCGCCAGGCTCGCCACCGTCACCGCCACCTCACCGGCGGGCTTCTCCCCGACCAGGGCGTTGGCCTTGATGACGGTCTCCTTGAGGACGGTGCCCGCGTAGGCGAGTCGGCCCGACACCAGATCGGCATTCACGCGCGGCGCCTGCTGGTTGCCGGTGACGCGCACCTGGCCCTTGATGTCCCCTCCCAGACCCGGATAGATGCCCCCAAGCTTGGGCGCATCCAGAGCCGCATCCAGCTTCCAGGCCTGGGTCGTGAGCGAGCCTTTGGCCTGCAGCCGGTTGGGGCCGCTTTGCAGCGCCAGGGCCGGGATGGTCCACTCCATCTTGTCGTTGCCGCTGAGCCTGCCCTGCAAGGCCAGAGGATACTGGTTGAGCTTGCCATCCACCTTGAGCTCGGGCAGGGCCAGCTGCCAGTGGCCCGCCTCATCCAGATCGAAACGGCTGGTGATCTTGCCCGCCAGTGCCCCCTTGATCTCGGGCACCAGCTCCGCCGGGTTGATCCCCTTGAATTCGGTCGTCCCCTGCCACTGGACCCCCTTGCTCCAGGCCAGCTTGCCGTCGAGCTTGAGCTCCCCCTTGAGGGCCCCCAGCAGCAGCTCGATACGGCTCAGCTGGTTGAGATCCCCCTTGCCCGAGAGGGCCACCTTGAAGGGGGGCACATCGGTCCCCTTGCCGGCGGTGTTGAGCGCAAACTGGTAACCGGAGAGCTTGCCCTTGGCGCTCAGGGTACCCTTGTCCAGCCGATAGCTGGGCTCATCCTTGGCAGGCTTGTGCAGGGGCCAGGAGAGGCTCTTCCAGTCCAGCGCCAGATCGAAGGGCAGATCCGGGTCGAGGGCCGCAAGGGATCCTTTGAGATTGGCGCCCACCGGCCCCTTGGCCTTGAGTGCCAGCCCAAGCTTGCCCACAGAACCGTCCAGGACGAGATTGACCTGCTCCCCCTTGAGCTCCCCGTCCAGCAGCCCTTGACGCGCCTTGGCATCCAGAGTCAGGGCGAGGGGGTAATCCTCGTGCAGGCGCACCTGACCACTCAAGGCCAGATCTGCCATGGCATGGCGCAAGGAGAGCTCCCGGATGTCGATGCGCTCCTCCTCGGCGGTGGCCGACAGCAAGAGGTTGTCGAGCCCCTCCACCAGCTCACCTTGCTGATAGCGAAACGCCGTGACCTGTAATCCTTCCAGCTGGATGGGGAAAGGCAGGCGCACGGCCGGCAGCACCATGGGCTCGGGCTTGCTTGCGGCCTGCGTCTTGTCACCGGGGGCAGCCTTGCCCTCGCCGACCGCCAGGGTGGCGCTTTTCTCATCCGCCGGTTTGGCGCCCTTGTCACTGGCCGCCTCCACCGGGGACGGTGCCAGCACCACGTTCAGGCCATCGAGCACGGGGCCGCGCACGATGAGCCCGGCGCGATCCAGGGCGGCGCCAATGTCCAGATCCTTGAGGGTGATCGTCACACCGGGCACCGCCACATCGAGATCGGCAACCTTGAGGCTGTCGACCTGGATTTTGAGCGGCAACGGATGCCAGACGAAGGGCTCCGACGGCTCTTCCGGCACCGGCTCGGACTCCGCCACCCGGACCATGGGGCGAGTCACCGCCAGAGACTTGATCCAGAGCTTGCCCTGCAGGAGCTTGCCCAGATCCCAGTCCAGCACGGCCCGCTCCACGGTGACATCCACCAGCTCGTCCTGCCAGCCAACCCCTTCGAAGGTCCAGCCATACCCGAGTTGCCCCGCCACCAGCTCCCCCTTGAGGGAGGGCAGCGCGGCTCTGGCCTGTTGCCACAGCCACTTGTTGCCCTGATGGGTGAAGCCCAGCAGGCTGACGCCGATGAGCAGCAGGAAGAAGAGGCCCATGAGCCACAAGAAAATGCGTTTTACCCAGATCACGATGCAGACCCCTGCAAGGAAAGCAGCCGCAGCGGCCAGAAAAGAGAAAGAAGAGGATGTGCGCCTGGTTGCCGGGTCATAGTTCCGGCCCCAGCGCGAAGTGCAGCCGCAGCGGCTTGTCCTCCTCGGAGATGCCCACCGCCAGATCGAGCCTGACCTGACCGATGGGGGTGACCCAGCGCACCCCGACCCCGGTGCCTATCTTCCAGGCCTCGCTGTAGTCGACGGTGGCGGTCCCGGCGTCCACGAACAGGGCGCCGAGCCACTTCTCGCTGAAGCGGTAGTTGTACTCCAGGCTGCCGACGCTGGTGTAGCGTCCGCCGGTCAGCTTGCCATCGTCCCCCCGTGGCGAAATGGTCTCGTAACCGTAGCCCCGGACCGTCTGATCGCCGCCGGTGAAGAAGCGCAGGGAGGGGGGGACCAGGGAGAAATCATCCCCGACGATGGCCCCCTGTTCGGCCCGCATCAGGAAACGGTGATCTTCGCCCAGGGTGCGCAGCCACTTGCTGCGCCCCCACACCCGCATGAAGCTGATGTCGGACCCCCAATAGGGACTCGAGAACTCCATCGTCAGTTGCTGGCGATCCCCCCAATCCGGCACCAGACCGCCGCGCACCCGCAGCCGTGACCAGGAGACACCGGGGATCAGCAGCAGGCTGTTCCCCTCGTCCTGACCCTGGACGTAGCGCTCGTTCTCCAGGCGCACAAAGACGTCCCTGTCCCAGCTCTCCGGTCGGCGTGTCCAGCGGTGCACCCCGAAGGTGGCCAGATCGGAGCGGGTATCGTTGTTGTCGGTGTATTGATAGCCCGCCTGCAGGGAGTAGTAATCCCGTAGCGGGTTGCCCACCGGGATCTGGTAGTCGAAGCTGAGCTCCGCTTCCGGCGCCGAGATCTTGGCGGTGCTGGAGAGGCGGTGACCATAGCGGTTCACCCAGGGTTTCTCCCAGGTGGCACTCAGGCGCGGCCCCACGTCCGTGGCATAACCGATACCGGTCTCAATCTCGTGATCGACCCGGTTGGAGAGGGTCACCTGCACCGGCACCCGGTTGCCCTCGGCCTGGCTGATCAGGGGTTTGATGTCCACCTGCTTGAACAGCTTGGTGGAGGAGACATCCTGGGACATCTCCGCCAGACGGATCGCCAGATAGGGGTCGCCGCTCTTGATGTTGATGAGCGGGCGGATCAGGTGCAGTGCCTCCGGCGTCGCGTCATAGCGGATCTCGCCGAAATGGTAACGCGGGCCAGAGCGAAACAGGATGTAGATCTCCGCCTTGCCCTGTTCCGGGAAAACCTTGACCTGGCTCTTGCTGATCTTGGCGTCAAAATAGCCGCGGGCCAGCCCCAGACTGCCGAGATCCGCCTTGATGGATTCATATTTGCCGTGGTTGAGGGGATCTCCCTCCTTCAGGGGCAGCTTGTCCAGCAGCTCGCTGTACACCTCGTCGCTCCCCGCATCCCCTTCCAGCAGGATGTCGAGGCGCGAGATGATCACGGGTTCCCCCCGCTCAATCTCGATCACCACCTTGGCGGGCGTCTTCTTGTCGCGGTTCAGGGTGATCTTGGGCTGGTAGTAGCCATAGACCTGCAGCGCCTTCTGTACGCTCTCGGTGATCTTGGCGCGGGCGGGGCGGTACTGGCGTTCCTGATAGACGGGCAGGGCGTTGAGGTAGGCCTCGACGTTGTCTTTCTGCTCTCCCCTGACCCCCTTGATCTGGTAGGTCAACTTGGCCGCCATGACGGGCATCGCCATCAGCCAGAGAGCGAGGGCAAGCAGCAAGAGACCGGGCCCGGGGCGACGGGATCGCCCGGATGAAGTGCTCCCGGTGAGAAAAGTAGGATAGCATCCTGTCAAACGTCATTTTCCCCGAATAACATGATTTAAAGATTGTGTTATTTAGTACGATACCGAGACTCATCCCGGGCGAGTGCCGCTCATCCTAGCATAATCGCGACGGCGAAATCCCACGCTCGGGGCCCCTTTGCGTGCCGCTCTGCCGCCCCCGGTGCGGGGATCGCTTCGGCCCTGCAAGGAGCCAGCCGGGTGTGAGGAGCCAAACTGCGCACAATCCGGGCAAGGGGTGAACAAAACGCCACCACCTGCCCCGCCACGCCGGATCTCCCCTGGCGGCCTTGGGCTGGCAGCAGGGTCCGGTTCTTCGCGACAACCCTTGTCGGACACCCCGCATCCGGCGGGTTTCGTCAACCCGTCCCCCTCGACTTGCTCCGTGCCCTCTTCCCCGCCCTGCCTGCTATTGAACAGGAAAATAAGTTTAAATCAATCACTTGAATAGATGGCACTAAAGCTTCGTTCAATTCAATCGATTTATCCCGCTGCCCCTGCGCTCCTGCCTGTCCCACACTGATCCCAATCATCGCAGGAGAGACCCCATGCACCTACGTAGCGAACAACTGGCTGACTACATCGCCGACCGACTCGAGTTCATCACCTTCCTGGCCTGCTGCAGCGCCCTGCTGGCCCTGCTGACCGGCATGAACGGCCAGCAGGCTCTCGCCTTCACCGCGCTCAATCTGCCCTTTGGCCTGGCCCTGCTGCTGGGCATGGCCCTGCTCGCCCCCCTGCCTGTCCACTGGCGCCTGCCCGGCATAGTCCTGCTGCTGGTGAGCGCAGCCCTGGCCACCCTGCAGATGGGGGGCAACTGGCTCAATCCCCTGGCCATCTGGAGCCTCTATGCCCTGCTGGGGCTGGAGATCCTCTGGCAATCCCGGGCCAGGGTCCCCCTGGCCACCGGCCCCCGGAGCCGGGTCTCGCGCCCGAGGGGCTGACGCGGAGGCGCAATTGCAGTAATCTTGCGCCCCCTTTCCCCTCGCCGAGGAGCATTCCGATGAAAAAAGCCTGTGCCCAGCACATTCTGGTCAAGACCGAGAAACAGTGTCTGGAGATCAAGGAGAAGCTCGCCAAGGGCGCCGACTTCAGCCAGATGGCCAAGCGTTTCTCCACCTGCCCTTCCGGCAAGCGTGGCGGCGATCTGGGGGAGTTCTCCAAGGGGGACATGGTCAAGTCCTTCGACGATGCCGTGTTCAAGGGGGAGTTGCTGACCGTGCTGGGGCCGGTGCGCACCAAGTTCGGCTTCCACCTGATCAAAGTTTTATATCGGAGTTGAGTGAAAAAGAGCTGGCGTATACGCCTAATGCCAGTCAGTTAAGCCTGACTGGCATTGTTTTTACTAGGTTTTCTCGTCGCATACTTCTGTGGTTTGGCTTTGATGCACCTTGGGTAACTTCGTTCTCGGCGGGCGGGTAACTTGAACTGCTC
>NZ_PQLN01000220.1:0-1348 GCF_002919855.1 Aeromonas sp. ASNIH8
GGGTCTAATGAGATGGTCACCCCCACCCTGTGAGCGGTACGCTGACAGGGTGTTTTTCTTTCAGGAGAGGCCATCATGGAAAACGTTGCGCTTATTGGTATTGATCTCGGTAAACACTCTTTTCACATTCACTGTCAAGACCGGTTCGGCAAGGCTCTTCTTCGCAAGAAGTTCAACCGGACAAAGCTCATCGAATCCCTCGCAACTTTTCCTGTATGCACCATCGTCATGGAGGCATGTGCCGGAGCCCATTACATGGCTCGTCGGCTGGCTGAATTTGGGCATGAGAGTAAGCTCATTTCGCCTCAATTCGTGCGCCCATTCGTCAAGAGCAACAAGAACGACTTCATCGATGCTGAAGCTATTTGCGAGGCCGCCTGCCGTCCCTCCATGCGGTTTGTAACGCCCAAGACCGAAAGCCAGCAAACGTTGGGAGCACTGCATCGTGTGCGCGAATCGTTTGTGCGCGATCGGGTTAAGGCATCGAACCAGATACACGGCTTTTTACTCGAATTTGGCATCAGTCTGCCCGTCGGTCATGCCGCCATCAAGCGCCTGCCTTCTGTGATGGCTGAACACGAGTTACCAGCGCGACTGATTACCATGTTGGAGAGGCTGCATGCCCATTTCAAGTATCTGGAGCAGCAAATTGCCGAGATCGACAAGGAACTGGCCAGCCAGCTTGGCGATGACGATCTTGGTCAGCGTCTGATGACAATCCCTGGTGTCGGCCCGATCACTGCCAGCGTGTTGGCCGCCGAGCTCGGTGACGGAAAACACTATCGATGTAGTCGTGATTTCGCGGCGTCAGTCGGATTGGTGCCACGCCAGTACAGTACTGGGGGCCGGGCAAACCTGAAGGGTATCAGCAAGCGTGGCGACAAAAATCTTAGACGATTGTTGGTGCAATGTGCACGAGCCTATATGCAACGGCTAGAGCGGCAAACGGGACGATTGGCTGATTGGGTCAGGTCTATGTTGACTCGGCGACATTCGAATGTTGTGGCTTGTGCACTAGCCAACAAGTTGGCCCGCACGGCTTGGGCGCTGGCGGCACGGCATACCGAATTTCGGGCAATGCCAACCTGACGCGCCCCTATTTACTTTTGTACTGACACACCCACCTGGTTTTGCGACTGTGATATTGGATGACGTGCACGGCATACCGGCCTGACTGATAACCTGGCAAAAGAATAGGCTTTCTAGGCCGAGGGTCTTTTTAGGACAGTCAGGCGCGATTCTCATCGTGGCGCGGAGAACATTCTCCATCAAGACGCCGGATAGATTTAAGCAAGCCAACCACAACACCCGAAATCAAGGTTGCAAAAAAGGGGGTGACCATAGATTT
>NZ_PQLN01000221.1:0-1295 GCF_002919855.1 Aeromonas sp. ASNIH8
GAGCTTGTTTACGCTGCTCCCGGCTCAGTTGTTCGTGTTCGACCAGCAGGCTTAGCCGCTCGATGAAGGGCAGCCCTTCGTAGGTACTTGCCTGTTCCAGTTGTTGTTGCACGGCATCCGCCATGCCAGTCAGTTTCAGGTGTCTCAAGCGGGTCAGCGTTTGTTGGGTCATGGGACGTATCCTCTTTAGTGGAAGCTCTGGGGGCCGCGGATGTTCTCGTGCTCTTGCGGCAGTTCTGGATAACTGAGCGGACTTGCGGGCAGTTGGTCGCGGCCACTGGTCAGCACCGACTTGAGCTGCTTGAGCCGCACCAGTCCTTCCCGGTTGGCCAGCTGGCAACAGGCTTCGACTCGTGATGGCGGATACTCCCGGCTAAGACTCAGCAGTCCCAGGCAGAGTCGGTATGCCTGCTCGGCATGGGCTTTCTCTGCCAGCCGTTCGCTAACCCAGCACAAGGTGCCCGGTCCGATGTCGGCAGCCCACTGCTTAAGACGCCCTGGCGTCCAGCGTTGCTGCTTGCTGTGACGTTCCGGCATGTGCTCAGGGAGTGTGCTCATCCCCGGGATGGTTTTACGCGGATGGCTCGCGACCAGCTGTTGCTGGTGATAGACCTGAAGCAGGGTATCGCCCGCATGGAGCTCCAGTTGCTGACCCACATACTGGTGCGGCACCGAGTAATGGTGCTGCTCATAGCTGACGTGATAGTCGATGTTGACCTTGACCGTTTTGATGGCGACATAGCGATAGGGATGCACCGGTAGTGACCCCAGTGCCGGGCGGTCCAACTGCTCAAACGCCTCGCGTCGGTTACCGGGCAGCTGCTTGAACGGGCGCTCGTTGAGCTCATTCAACAAAGCCCGGATGCACTGGTTTAGCTCGGCAAGCGAGAAGAAGGTCTGATGGCGTAGACGAGCCAGGATCCAGCGCTCGACGATCTGCACACCCACCTCGGCCTTGGCTTTGTCCTTAGGCTTGTAAGGGCGAGCTGGCATCACCGCCACCTGATAGTGCTCGGCCAACTGCTGGTAGCTGGGGTTGAGCTCGGGATCGTATCGGCAAGCCTTGCTGACACCGCTCTTGAGGTTGTCGGGGATCAGCAGTACCGGTGTCCCGCCGAAAAACTCAAAGGCACGGACATGGCTTTGCAGCCAGTCCGGCAGTGACTGGGACCAGGTGGCCTCGGCAAAGGTGTAGTTGGACGCACCGAGCACGGCGACAAAGACTTGTGCCTGACGGACCTCACCCGTAGTCGGCGACACGATGGGCACCGTGGGCCCGCAGTAGTCGATAAAGA
>NZ_PQLN01000222.1:0-1283 GCF_002919855.1 Aeromonas sp. ASNIH8
CAGGGCTGACGCATCAGTGTTTATACTTTGAACAACCCCATACATTCGAACAAATATTGTTCATTCAGACAGCAGAGCCTGCGCTTGTTGGCCATGCTTAGATTACGTGATTTGTTTTGCTTCAGCATGTTCAGTATCCACTGCCTGATGACCGCTAAGTTTTCCCCAGCGAAGCCCGCTCTGGCCTGAAGTTGATCCTCTCCGAACGCAATATCTAAAGTCCAGTGCAGCAGATTTTCTACCGACCAGTGCGCTCGGGTTGCCTTCAGCGCTGAGGTGGCATCCAACGCTCGGCTACTTATATAAAATCTCACGAAATCATAGCCTTTGCCATTTTCAATTCGCTCAGCCTGCACGGCTATGATCGTCTTCGCTTTCCACTGCTGGCAAACTGGCATGCTTTCATCAACCATCAGAACCCAACAACGTCGATGCTCTTTTCGCCCATGTTCTGAGTCAAATTGTTCAGTAAAGCCGTGCCCCGAAACATCGGTTTCATTCTTATCCCAATACGCTTGGAACTGTTCTTTTACTTCAGTATTGAGGCTAGGTTGGTTGTCTTTCACTGCAAGCAGGTAATCACCCGACTTTTTGAGGATGGTGTCGGCGATTTTTACCTGTGTACCCATCGCATCAATACTGACTAAACACCCTTTTAATTCAAGAAGTTGGAGTAGCTCAGGTATTGCCGTGATCTCGTTAGATTTGTCAGCGACTTTTTGCTGGCCAACACACATCCCCAGCTCAGTTGACCAGACATTGACCATATGAACAGCGTTGGCACCTCGCCCTTTAGCGGTAGCACGAAGAGCTTTACCATCAACCGCTAGTTGGCCAACCAGCTTATCATCGCCCATGATGTCGCCGATCCACGCTTGAAAAATGGATTTCAGACTGGCGGGAGGCAGAGTGGCAAAAATGCGGTTGAATGTGTCGTGTGATGGAATGCCGCCAGGCAAGCTCAACCAGCGCCGGAACCATGGCTCTCGCTCTTGAGCAAACAAGGTAATCTCGCTCCAAGTATCAAAACCGCACATCATGGCGCAGATGGCCATGAAAACAACCTCTGACAAGATATGCGAGCACTTGGCCTGATTGCGTGGGTCTGGAATTGATTCAAGGTAGTCGAGCAAAGACTTCTGGGCCATAAAAATAAACAGTTAGTTAAGATCTCGACTATTTACAGCTTGGCAACGCAAGGTACAATTAAAATCGTACTTGGCGCCGCTCAACTGATCGATACTTGATCAACTAGCGCAAAGAATGATCATGCGTCGGCCCTG
>NZ_PQLN01000223.1:0-1262 GCF_002919855.1 Aeromonas sp. ASNIH8
CTTAACCATCCCCTCATATGAGCGAGGCGTGGCGCGGCTTCTGAGGTATGATCGCCATCCTTGACCAGCTAATACCCAACAGACTATCCCCATGTTTAACCACGAACTAATCCTCAACCACATCGACGATATATTTGGACAGGACATGCATGCCAAGCGTGTTCTTTCCCTCGCCAATGCTACCCTCGGGGTTATCGAGTCAGGTTCACTGGCCATCCACGCCATCGGTAGTGGCCTCTCCTTGGCCAACGGTCTCGAACGTAAACATGCGGTTAAACAGGTGGATCGCCTGCTCACTAACACCAAGCTCAATGTCTGGAGCCTCTTTGACGATTGGGTGCCCTATGTGGTCGGTGAACGTACCGAGATCGTAGTCTCCATGGACTGGACCGAATTCGATGCCGATGATCACAGTACCTTGGTTATCAGCCTGCAAACCAACCACGGTCGCAGTACTCCGCTGCTGTGGAAAACCCATCGGAAATCGTTGCTCAAAGGGCAACGCAATGCCCATGAGAAAGAGCTGCTCACCAAGCTCAAGCAGACGTTGCCAGAGGGTATCTTCGTGACGGTAGTAGCTGACCGCGGCTTTGGTTACATGGAGCTGTTCGAACGCCTGGAGCAAGAGCTAGGCTTTGCTTATCTCATTAGATTTAAAGGAAATGTTTTGGTTGGTTACCCTGGTGTAGAGCAGGTTCCAGCTCGGGACTGGCTAACGCCGACCGGGCGCACCCGAACCCTCAAAGCGGTGGAGCTAACTGGGCAGCGACAGCCTGTCGAACGGGTCTATTGTTGTCATAAGAGTGGCATGAAAGACGCGTGGTTTCTGGCCAGTAACCGGACCGACCTGAGCGCCGCCAAGGCGTTGCAACTATACGGCCAGCGCTGGGGTATCGAGACCAGTTTTCGTGATATCAAAGATTACAAATTCGGCATGGGTATGGGAGATGTGCACATCAGTAATCCGGTCCGGCGCGACCGACTGTTTTTATTCAGTGCCCTGGCCATCGTCTTGCTGACGCTGCTGGGTAAGGCTGGAGACAGTGTCGGTCTAGAGAGAACGATCAAGGTCAATACCAGCAAGAGCCGAACCTATTCGTTCTTTCGGCAAGGGGTCATCTATTACCAGTTGCTACCTAAAATGAAAGAAGCCAATGCGGTCTTGTTGATGGATAAATTTATCTACTACCTGAAGCAACACCGCTTATATACCCGCACACTTGGAATTATTTGAGTCTCTAAAAATGAGGGGATCTCTGAGG
>NZ_PQLN01000224.1:0-1262 GCF_002919855.1 Aeromonas sp. ASNIH8
CTTAACCATCCCCTCGTATGAGCGAGGCGTGGCGCGGCTTCTGAGGTATGATCGCCATCCTTGACCAGCTAATACCCGACAGATAATCGCCATGTTTAACCACGATCTAATCCTCAACCACATCAACGAGATATTTGGACAGGACATGCATGCCAAGCGTGTTCTTTCCCTGGCCAATGCAACCCTCGGGGTTATCGAATCCGGTTCGCTGGCCATCCACGCCATCGGGAATGGTCTCTCCTTGGCCAATGGTCTCGAGCGCAAACATGCGGTGAAACAGGTGGACCGCCTGCTCACTAACACCAAGCTCAACGTCTGGAGCCTCTTTGACGATTGGGTTCCCTATGTGGTCGGTGAACGCACCGAGATCGTGGTATCCATGGACTGGACCGAATTCGATGCCGATGATCACAGCACCTTGGTTATCAGCCTGCAAACCAACCATGGCCGCAGTACTCCGCTGCTGTGGAAAACCCATCGAAAATCGTTGCTCAAAGGGCAACGCAATGCCCATGAGAAAGAGCTGCTCACCAAACTCAAGCAGACCCTGCCAGAAGGTATCTTCGTGACGGTAGTCGCTGACCGTGGGTTTGGTTACATGGAGCTGTTCGAGCGCCTGGAACAAGAGCTAGGCTTTGCCTATATCATTAGATTTAAAGGAAATATTTTGGTTGGTTACTCTGGTGGAGAGCAGGTTCCCGCCCGCGACTGGCTAACGCCGACCGGGCGCACCCGAACCCTCAAGGAGGTGGAGCTCACTGGGCAACGACAGCCTGTCGAGCGGGTCTATTGTTGTCACAAGAGTGGCATGAAAGACGCGTGGTTTCTGGCCAGTAACCGGACCGATCTGAGTGCCGCCAAGGCGTTGCAACTATACGGCCAGCGCTGGGGTATCGAGACCAGTTTTCGGGATATCAAAGATTACAAATTCGGCATGGGTATGGGAGATGTGCACATCAGTAATCCGGTCCGGCGTGACCGACTGTTTTTGTTCAGTGCCTTGGCCATCGTCTTGCTGACGCTGCTGGGTAAGGCTGGAGACAGTGTCGGTCTAGAGAGAACGATCAAGGTCAATACCAGCAAGAGCCGAACCTATTCGTTCTTTCGGCAAGGGGTCATCTATTACCAGTTGCTGCCTAAAATGAAAGAAGCCAATGCGGTCTTGTTGATGGATAAATTTATCTACTACCTGAAGCAACACCGCTTATATACCCGCACACTTGGAATTATTTGAGTCTCTAAAAATGAGGGGATCTCTGAGG
>NZ_PQLN01000225.1:0-1256 GCF_002919855.1 Aeromonas sp. ASNIH8
CACTTCAAGCAGTAAAAATTTGGTGAGGTGTCCGAGTGGCTGAAGGAGCACGCCTGGAAAGTGTGTATACGGCAACGTATCGAGGGTTCGAATCCCTCCCTCACCGCCAAATATAACCCGTTGAATTTCAACGGGTTTTTTCATTTCTAGACTTACGTGATTTTTTTCCTGGATCAACTGGGTGGAACAATCATGTATCTGAGCAAAAATGCCTCCGGCACCTACTACACTCGTCTCCCGCTGCCTAAGTCATTACGTGACCGTGGCTTGCCCTTCGCTATCCGTACTTCCCTTTGCACCAAAGATAGGCAGCTCGCTGTAGACCGAAACCTGGCTGTGGCAGCTCGCACTCGCGCACTGATCGCGGCTACCCCTGCGGATACTGCTCCCCGCAGCTTCTATCGCTGGATCCGCGCCGATCTAGACGCGTTCAAAGCAGCGGGGTTCATCCCTCCTCAAACACCTTCCACACCTCGTGAACCTTCTGTTGATGCCCCAGCTTGCCCCAGCAGTGGGATCATGCTCACCCACGCATTGGCGAGATTCATCGAGACTAAAACCAGTGAGGGGATCCAGCATAGGTCGGTGGGCCAGCTCCAACTTCGGATCAACGCCTTCGTCACCTGGGCCAAAGGGGTTAAAGTCGATGAGGTGACGCCCGCTCTGGCGCAGGAGTACCGCAACAGCTTGCTGCGCAAGACCAACCTCAGTTTCAAAACCAAAGGAGATTACCTCGCCGCCCTGAAACAGTTCTTCCGTTGGTGCGTGGCGCTGGACTATTGCAGCCGTAACCCTTTTGATGGGTTGACGGCAGGCAAGAAGCCGCACAAACGGGCGGATGAGGAGCGAGTGCGCTGGCATCGCCCTCAACTGGCTCAGCTGTTTGCCAGCCTGCGCAGCAAACAATCCCAGAAAGGCAAAAAATTGAGAGTTCAAGACTGGTGGGTGCCCCTGCTGTGCCTGTATGCCGGGCTGCGACCCTCTGAGGCCTGTCAGCTCAAAACTCTGAACGTCAAACAGGTCGAGGGGATTTGGTGTCTGATGGTTGATGCGGGAGAGGTGGATCAGCAGCTCAAGAGTGCCAATGCGTACCGTACCGTGCCGCTACATAGTGCGTTGATCGGACATCAATTCCTGGACTATGTGGAGAGTCGTCGCGGTCAGGGGCAGGTATTTTTGTTCGACGACAAACCATCAGGCAAAGACGACGACTGGGCGCATAACATCACCTGTCGCTTCCAACGCCACCTCAATGA
>NZ_PQLN01000226.1:0-1256 GCF_002919855.1 Aeromonas sp. ASNIH8
CAGGGCGAGAGCGTGAACATATTGTTAAATTGATGCCAGTTCAGCTAACCCAGCATCCAGTACCTTTTCCAGATATGGGCTGCTCATGCCCGCAAATTGCTGCTTCTTCCGCAAGCTTGCCTTACGGCTGGTTTCGGCTCGCAGCATGTTTTGCGCCATGTGTCGTGCACAGGCCAATATTTGAGGAGCATCACCTCGATATATCTGGCAGGCATCCTCATTCATCACGACATCCAGAACCCAATGCAGGCTATTTTCAATTGCCCAGTGCCCTCGTACCGCTGAGGCAAACTGCTCTGGTGTCAGTTCAGCCGAGCTGATGTAGTAGCGATACTCCATCGAAAATTTTTTCATATTTTCAATTCGATAGGATATTGCGACACCAACACTCTTCAGCGCTTTCCACTCTGGAAATTGCTCTGATAGTGCTCCGGCTGGTAACACATGGTACTCGCGGCCATCAATGCGACCGTGCTCTTTCTCGACACTGAACGTTTCTTCACTCAGTGGCTTCTTGGTCGACTCGCCCAGAGCTGCGCGTACTGCATTATGCAGTGTGGGCTGGTTACCTTTTACCGCCAGCAAGTAGTCGCCACCGCCCTTGATTATGGTTGAGGCTATCTCAGTCTGGCAGCCCATGGCATCGATGGATACCAGGCAGCCTTTTATATCGAGGAGTGCCAGTAATTCAGGAATGGCGGTGATTTCGTTAGATTTCGCATCTGTTTTGACTTGCCCGAGCACCAGACGATTCTCAGCGGCAAAGGCACTGACCATATGAATGGTAGACTGACGACTGTCTCGGTCGTAAGAGCTGCGTAAGGTCTTGCCGTCAATGGCAATCAGCTCACCATCGGTACGTTCTGATGTTGCTTGCATCCAGCGGACAAAGGCGTTCTGGAATTGCTCCGGTTGAATACGGGAGATGATCCTGGCTATGGTGTCGTGAACAGGTAATCCGTTATGAAACAATCCATTACGCTGAAACCATTCTAGATGTGCCTCGCCGAAAAGCTCGATATCTTCCCAACCTTGAGCCCCACCAATAGCAGCACAGACGGTGAGAAAAACCACATCGAAGAAGGGGTACGCGATTTTGGTTGTCTGACGAGGGTCTTCAAGTTCGGAGAAGAATTGGGTAAATGCCGCTTGATGGTTCATGACGAAACTCCCGTAAAAGAGAGTATAAGATCACACCCTGTTCGGTCGGTCAAATCCTCATGCCCTGCTTAAAAAACGTTCGCGATCTTGCCCTG
>NZ_PQLN01000227.1:0-1250 GCF_002919855.1 Aeromonas sp. ASNIH8
TGGCGAAGAAACGGTCTAAATAGGCTGATTCAAGGCATTTACGGGAGAAAAGATCGGCTCAAACTGAAAAAATGAAATGACTGAGTCAGCCGAGAAGAATTTCCCCGCTTATTCGCACCTTCCCTAGAGCTCGCCAAAGAGCTCAATAACGTCAGCAAAGCCTGCAAGCTCATCGGCTACAGCCGCCAGCAGTTCTACGAGATTCGCCGTAACTACCAGACCTATGGGGCTGAGGGCTTGCTCGACAAGCTCCCCGGCTGCAAAGGGGCGCATCCCAACCGGGTCGCTCCCGAGATTGAGCAGGCCATCCTCGATTACTCCCTCACCAGACCAACCCATGGCCCGCTGCGGGTCGCGCAAGAACTGGCTCTGCAAGGCATCAACGTCAGTGCGGGCGGTGTGCGTGGCGTGTGGCAACGTCACGACTTGCTCTCCAAGCATGACCGCTTGTTGCGCCTCGAGAAAACCCACAGGGAACAGACGATTGAGCTCAATGACGAGCAGATCCGCCTGCTCGAGCGCTTCAGCCCCGAGTTTCGCGAACGCCAAATTGAGGTTCACTACACCGGGGAACTGGTGGCGGTCGACACCTTCTTCGTCGGCGCACTCAAGGGGGTGGGCAAGGTGTATCTGCAAACCGTACTGGACTGCTACAGCCGCCACGCCTGGGGACGGCTCTACACCAGCAAGCTGCCGGTGACCTCGGTCCATGTGCTCAACGAAACGGTCCTGCCGTTCTTCGAGGCTCACGAGGCGCGGGTCTATACCATCCTGTCGGACAACGGGCGCGAGTTCTGCGGGCGCCCTGACCATCACCCCTACGAGCTGTTCCTGCAACTGGAGGGGATTGAGCACCGGACCACCAAGGTACGCAGGCCGCAGAGCAACGGCTTTATCGAGCGGCTACATCGCACCCTGCTGGATGAACACTTCCGTATCAAGGGGAGGACGACCTGGTATGAATCAGTGGAGCAGATGCAGACAGACCTGGACAGCTATCTGGATCACTACAACACCCAGCGGCCACATCAGGGCAGGATGATGGAAGGACAGACTCCCTACAGCATGTTCAAAAAGGGTCTGAAATTGATACCGAAGGAAGTGCGCACTAAAGTAGCGTAAATAGATTGGCCCCTTGAAGATCCAGACACTTCGCCCCTCTTAACTTAAGAGGTAGTCTTGGAGCTATGTTCAGTACTAGTCACAACGAGAAGATGGTCGAAGTGTTAACAGGGGCCGAGCGCCGTCGA
>NZ_PQLN01000228.1:0-1236 GCF_002919855.1 Aeromonas sp. ASNIH8
GAATTTGTAGGCTTTCAGAATTTGCATTTAGCGCTCAGTGTGCAGCATTATTGCCATATCTATTAATGCCCGATTGAGTGACAGAATGCAATTCACTAAAATTAATAAATCACGCCATGCGGCCTACGTTTTGCACGTACATTTGGTGTTTATCACCAAGTATCGAAAGCCGATATTGGGGGATCTGCATCACGCTTCCTTCGGTCAGTGTGCGGCAGAGGTTTGCAGAGATTTTGGTGCGGAACTGAAAGAGTGTGACGGAGAGGCTGATCATGTTCACATGCTGATAGAGTACGCGCCAACGGTGCAGCTATCGGTACTGGTGAACTCGTTAAAGGCGGTCACATCAAGGCGACTGCGTAATGAATTTCTGGACTTGAGAGGTGCTTACAGCAAACCCGTACTCTGGTCACGCTCTTACTTTGCGGGCTCTTGCGGCGGAGCACCGTTGGAGGTGATCAAGCAATACATTCAAAACCAGCGGGGCTGACGCCCCGGCGAAATTCCCCTCCCACCTACGTCGGAGGGAGTCCCCTTTCGCATTTAAGATGGACGTGGTGGTGAGCCAGGGCACCACGGCGCTGGCCAGCTTCAACAAGTTCCTGCAAAAGCAGGGGGATGCCATCCGCTTCGGGGTGGAGAACAACAAGGACTTCACAAGACCATCACGGTGGGGGTCACAGTGGAAGTGTTCAAGGTGGGCAACGAGCTGGTCTATGTGCCGAAGATCAAGCAGTACCGCGTCAACTTCGACCGCCAGAACAGCAAGTTCACCTCCGCCTGTGCCAGCGCCGAGTTCGTCGACATCTACTTCAACTACCTCTATGCCGCCAACGTGTTCGACTACGAGGCCCTCAAGGACCCCGAGATCAAGCGCGACTTCGACAACTTCATCCAGAAGCAGCGCAAGGCACAAATTGAAGAAGCGGATACCTTCTTCAACGATGACTTCCCGCCCCTGGAACCCAAGCTGGTCAGCCGCAGCAAGGTCACGGTGTAACCCTGCCTGTCAAAAAAAACAGCCGGCAGATGCCGCAATGCTGTTCACTTAAGCGGAGCCGCATTGCGATTTACCGGAAAACGGGTCTTTGATATCTTCACCGCCCTGGGTCTCGATGGCCTGGGGCGTTTTTCTATGAACATGACGCCTATGCAGCCCCGCAACTCCGCCAACCTCCGTGGCGTATGGGCTGGCGATAACGCGCCCGCCATCACTGCCATCTGGTTCGCGATGAA
>NZ_PQLN01000229.1:0-1213 GCF_002919855.1 Aeromonas sp. ASNIH8
TGTAATGACCCAGCCGTTCCTGCACAACTAAGCGGCTTCGGCATAGGCCTGCGCCGGTGTTTTCATCTTTAGCGCCTGGTGAGGACGCTTCTGGTTGTAAAACTGGATCCAGTCGCCAATCACCCGACTGGCATGCTGCAAGGTCTCGAACCTCTGCCGATGGGCACACTGCTCCTTGAGCGTTCTGATCACCCGCTCGACCATGCCGTTTTGTTCCGGCGTGTACGGCGTGATGAACTCCTGCTGCAACCCATAGCTCTTCACCAGTGCTGTGTAGTTGCGGCTGGTAAACACCAACCCATTGTCGCTACGTAACAAAAACGGCGATGCAACTCGTCCCAAGCTGCCGAAGCGAGCAATTAAGGCTTGCTCCAGCGCTGCCTCGGCCGTTTTCGATTTACCACTGCGCGAGAGATGCCATCCCAGTAGTTCACGGGTATGGCAATCAATCACCAGCGCCAAGGAACACCAGCCATCGCGACCAGCCCAGATCCGGCATAGGTCCGTCGCCCAGCGTTGGTTGGGCGCTGAGGCCACCGAAGGCAGGGCCTGGATCCGGGGGCGAAACCCAACCGGACGCTTGCGAACTTGCCAGCCCTTGAGCTGGAAGATGCGCTGTACCGTGTTCTTGTTGAACCCCAACAGGGCTGCAACCGTCCGGTAACCGAACGATGGGTTCTCCTCAATCATGTTTTTGATCGGGGTGACCAGATGCTCCTGAAGCTTGGGCGCGGCCTTGACGCTGCGGTAGTACCAACTACGACGCGGCAGGCCAAACCAGCGGCAGAGCTTGCTGACGGAGACATCAATACCTTCTGCGCGTAATCCCTGCTGAACATCGGCGACTATCTGTCGTCCTCGCCCAGCAGGGAGGCCAGCTTTTTTCTGGCGCGTAACTCCAGCATGGCCTCGCCATAAGCTTCCTGGAGTTCCTTGAGCTGCTTCTCGTACTGCTCGCGAATATCCAGTGGCTTGGCCCGTAAGGCGTTTTCCATGCCCCGTTTGGCGTCATCTACCCATTCTTCAATCTCGGAGGGCGGCAAATCAAAGGCTCGAGCCGCTTCAGCGACGGTGGTCTTGCCCTGAATGATTTCCATGACCAAGGCGGACTTGCGCTTGGCCGTCCAACGTTTGATTTCTTCGTCCATCGTGATGCTCATGTCTGTGATCTCCACTCATTATGACCTGAGCAGGATTTCAGTGGGTCATTACA
>NZ_PQLN01000023.1:0-54124 GCF_002919855.1 Aeromonas sp. ASNIH8
ATGTGGACTGGCTGATCGCCGAGCGCCCCGGCAAGGTAAGAACCTTGAAACAGCATCCACGCAAGAACAAAACGGCCATCAACATCGAATACATGAAAGCCAGCATCCGGGCCAAGGTGGAGCACCCGTTTCGCATCATCAAGCGACAGTTCGGCTTCGTGAAAGCCAGATACAAGGGGTTGCTGAAAAACGATAACCAACTGGCGATGTTATTCACGCTGGCCAACCTGTTTCGGGCGGACCAAATGATACGTCAGTGGGAGAGATCTCACTAAAAACTGGGAATAACGCCTTAAATGGCGAAGAAACGGTCTAAATAGGCTGATTCAAGGCATTTACGGGAGAAAAGATCGGCTCAAACTGAAAAAATGAAATGACTGAGTCAGCCGAGAAGAATTTCCCCGCTTATTCGCACCTTCCCTAGCCGTTGGCAGTGGAAGGCTGGGTCAGATGAACGACGGGATTTTCGGAGAAGAGGTAGCGGTCATCCTCCATTTCGTCATCGAAGATGGTGGCCTGGAAGAGCATCTGCTTGGTGTTCTCCAGGTGCTGCCACATGGCCAGCTTGGCCGCCTGCGGATCCTTGCGCATCAGGGCCTTGAGGATCTGGTCGTGATCGTCGCACCAGCTGGAGATAGCCTTGTCGTCGATATGCTCGTGGAGCTTGCGCCAGTAGGGGTTGCGCTCGCAATGCAGCCAGGGAGCCAGGGCTTCGGGGTGGGCGAGATCGTCGTCAAGCGCGGCTCTGAGCCTTGCCTGGTGGTCACGGCAACGCAGCGGATCGAAATCGCCGCCCTGCGGTTGTCCGCCGAACAGGTGATCGACACCACGGCGGCGGGCGACTCCTTCAGCGCCGGTTATCTCGCCGCACGCCTGCAAGGGGCCTACGTCACCGACGCCGCCGCCAAGGCCATCCGCCAGATGCGCGCGGCCTACCCGGATCTGCTGATCGGGGCCGGCACCGTGCTCAACCGCGAGCAGGTGGATGCGGCCGTTGCGGCGGGCGCCGACTTCATCGTCAGCCCCGGCTTCAACCCGACCACGGTGCAGTACTGTCTGGACAAGGACGTCACCATCATCCCCGGGGTCAACAACCCCAGCCTGGTGGAGCAAGCCATGGAGATGGGGCTGCGCCACCTCAAGTTCTTCCCGGCCGAGCAGTCTGGCGGCATCGCCATGCTCAAGGCCCTGGGCGCCGTCTATCCGGTGCGCTTCATGCCCACCGGCGGCGTGACGCCGGCCAATCTGAAGGAGTATCTGGGGCTGAATGCCGTGATCGCCTGCGGCGGCACCTGGATGGTGCCGGCCAAGCTCATCGACGAGGGCAGGTGGGAAGAGCTGGCCGCCCTGGTAAGAGAGGCCGTGGCGGCCCTGTGATCATCGGTTGAGCGAGGGAAGGTCTGCCCTCCCCGGATGTGTTGAAGAGCCACTTCCCGCGAAGTGGCTTTTTTATGCCCTGCAAGGGCTGGAGATCAATGTGCGGTGCGGTTGCCGCAGTCTGCCAGCGGCTTATTCCCCTGCGTCATCGGGCGTCAGCACCAGCCTGCGCCAGGGCCCCGTGATGTCGCAATGACCCGTCTCTTCGGTGTTCTCCCAGCCCAGGCGATGATAGAAAGCCATCGCCGTGGTGTTGCGCATGGCCACCTTGAGGGAGGCCGGGGAGGGGTATCCGGCCAAGCCGGCGGCAAGCAAGGCCCGCCCCATGCCCTGCCCATGCCAGTCCGCCACCACGTAGAGATGATGCACGAAGCTCTCGGCCCCCCAGATGGAGACGAATCCGCACGGGCTGCCCCCTTTCTCCGCCACCCAGACCTCCTCGCCCCGGGTCTGCTCGGCAAAATCCTCGAGCCGGAACAGGGCGGGATCAACCCAGTGGAAGGCCTGGCGCCTTCCCTTGAGGAAGAGCTGCGCCAGCATGGGCTCGTCAGCTTCCGTCATCATTCTGATCATGACACCATCCTTGCGTTGCGTGCTTGTCGCTTCCCACTCTCGATGGATCCCGCCGTGCTGTCAAATCGGCAATGTGGACCCTTTTGAATACGTAACCGTGTGACACAGGGCTGCCTATTTTATCGCCTCAGGGGCTATACTGCCAAGGTCCCGTCCATGACTGGTTTGAGGTTCACTGATTTATGGATAACAAGCAAATTGAAGGCAGTATTCTGGTACCCGCCCACATTGACGATGTCTGGCGGGCCTGGACCACGGAGAGCGGGCTGCGCAGTTTTCTGGCGCCGGAGTGCCTCATGGTCCCGGAACCCAACGGGCCGTTCGAGATCTATTTCAGACCCGATGCTCCCCTCGGCGAGCGTGGCAGCGAAGGGTGCCGGGTGATGGCGGTCATGCCCCATGATCTGCTCAGCTTCAGCTGGAATTTCCCTCCCCAGTTTCCCCACATTCGTCAGCAGAAGACCCAGGTCAGCCTGCGCTTCGTGCCGGAGGGCCAGGGCACCCGGCTCCACTTCCTGCAGACCGGCTGGGCGCAGGATCCGGACTGGGACCAGGGTTATGCCTACTTCCGGGAGGAGTGGCTGGAACTGAGTCTGCCAAGGCTTCAGTACCGTTTCACCCACGGCCCCATCGACTGGAACAACCCGCCGGGCAAGCAGCAGCTGAAATCCCTGGCCCAGTGACGTCCGTTCAAGCGATGGGCATGGCATGAAAAAGGACCCGCTCAGGGTCCTTTTTCATGGATGGGCAGGCGGTCACTCCACCGGCTCTTCATCGAACAGGGGGTGATAGAGCACCTCGCCCCTTACCCCGTCGAGCCCGCCGGGTTGCAACTCCATCGCCATGAAACACTCCGTCGGCACCTCGTAGATGCAGTGCAGGCCGAAGTCGCTGGCAGGCCGAAAGCCGAAACGGGCGTAGTAGGCGGGATCCCCGAGCACCACCACCGCCTTCCAGTCCATCTCCAGTGCCGTGTCCAGCCCTTCCCGCACCAGATCCGAGCCAATGCCCTGCCCCTGCCAGTCGGGATGCACGGCCACGGGTGCCAGTCCCAGCCAGGGCCCTTCCTGTCCCTCAATGGTGATCGGGCTCAGCATCAGGTGCCCCATGAACTCGTACTCTTCCTCCTCGACCATGGTGACCACGGCGGCCCCACATTCTCGCAGGCGGTTGACCAGTTCGGCCTCGTCGGGACGACCAAAGGCGGCACTCACCAGCTCATAGACTGGCAGCATGTCGCCGGGACGCTCGGTTCTCAACATACAGCGTTACTCCTCGTACAGCAGGGCGGCCATTATTCCACAGAAGTGGTGCGCCTCTTCACTGCCTTTGTCTGAAAATGGGAGGACGGACTCAGGAAAACGCCTGACAGACCCCGCACCAGGCTTCGCGATGACCGCCCTTGCGCAAGCCATCAGCGTCCGTCGTCAGGCTGTCGCAATCGCCGCAGATAGGCGAGGCCCAGATCCCCGCACTCCTTGAGGAGGGCGCCACCACCATGGGCCTGCACCCCGGGTGCCTCTGGCGCCAGCATGGCCAAGGGATAGCGCTGCACCTTCAGCCCGCTGAGTGTCTGCTCGCCCTCTGTCGCCTCCCCCACCATGAAGAGCGCCACCCCCTCACCGTGCAGTATGGCCACGACCACCTCCTCGTCATCCAGCCAGGGGGCCAGCACCTCTTTGCGTGCATCCGTCAGGCGCGCCGGGCGATCCAGCCGCCAGTGATCGAGCACGAGGGCGCCATCGGCCGGATCTGGCCGACGCCCGTCATGGTGCATGCCAGTCTTTTCCATCACCCGGCCTGAGGCGAGGTTGCCCGGCATGTGGCGGGCGGTGAGGGCAGGCAGGTGCCACTGCTCGAAGGCAAACGCCCTGACCAGGCTCGCGGCCCGGGTGGCCAGCCCCCTGTTCTGCCAGGGCACGCCGACCCACCATGCCAGCTCCCCGTGCCAGTGCAGGGAGAGGGTGCCGACCAGGGGAGCGGGCTCGTCTCCACGCCCCTGGGGCAGAGTCAGGGCCCAGGTGCATCCCAGCCCGAGAGCAGCCTTGCGCCCGCTCAGGGCAAGCCAGTCCCGCGCCGCCTCCGGCGAATAGGGGTGGGGGATGTTGAGGGTATAGCGGGCGAGCGCCGCATCCGAACAATAACGCAGGATGGCGCTCTCATCGCCGGGCAGCAGGGGGCGCAGCACCAGCGCGTCCTGCCCGCCAGGCTCGCGCAGCACCGGGGTCATCAGGCGGCGGGCAAGCAGGCGTTGCAGGGCAACCCCAAGGTCGTCATCGGCACCGAGGCGGTGATCCGCCCCCGCGGGCCCCAGGGTGAGCAGGCCGCTCTCTCTGGCCAGGGTCAGCAGGGAGCCGGAGGCAGCGATCAGGATCTGCCGGTCCGGCTGTGTCGCCATCAGCGGGGAGGCGGCCTCCCCCAGCCAGGCGGCAAGCAGGTCGCGGGCACGGAGAATGCCATCTGGCGGGCTGACCGACCAGGGTGCCATCTCCCTCGCCTCCCCTTTGCCAAGCAGCAGCCACCAGCGGTTTCCCCGGTGCTGCCAGGCCTGCAACGCCGCTTGCCAGGAGGGGCGCCAGAGCGCACCCTCGATATACAGATCCATTCCTTCCCCCACATCCGCCCCCCGGATCAGGCACCGGGTGCCCGGGCGGCACCACACTCCTGCCTGAGGCAGCATAAGCAGCTACCAATGAGTTGTTAAACCATATGTTTATCATGGTTAAACGGCATACCCCATGAAAAAATGCCATATGGCTGACTTGATGGCGGTCACATTCCTTCCCCTCCTCGCTTCCTATCATGCCCCCATCATGGCGCGACCAAAGACGCCCATGAAGGACAACGGATAACAAGAGAACACACTATGCAGCCAACCAGCCCACTCAAAACGGTAGTAGTCAGTACCCTGGCGACCGCCCTGCTGATCTTCGTGGCCCAATCCCTCATCGGGAAGCAGGAGATCAGACTCGGCATCGCCATCATCCCCATCCTGCCCATGCTCTTTGCCGTCATCATCGGCATGATCGTCTCCGCCAAGCCCGTCAAGGATCGCATTCCCGGCTGGAAGAGACTCTTCACCGAGCGAGAAGAGGGCTTCTGCGGCAAGATGGTGGGTTTCAGCCTGCTGATCCTCGGGACCCAGTATGCGGGGATGATCATCCCCAACCTCAAGATGATCCTGAGCGTCGGCGTACCGCTCTTCCTGCAGGAAATAGGCAACCTCCTGCCCATCCTCATCGCCATTCCGCTGGCGGTGAAGTTCGGCTTTGGCCGCCGCGCCATCGGGGCCTGCTCCTCCATCAGCCGTGAACCCTCGGTCGCGGTGATCCAGGGCAAGTTCGGCACCGGCTCCCAGGAGTACATCGGCGTGCTCGCCATCTACCTGTGCGGCTCCGTCATCGGCACCCTCTGGTTCAGCGTGCTCGGCAGCATCGCCCCCCTCACCGGACTGCATCCTCTGGCCCTGGCCGCCGGTTCCGGCGTGGGATCCGGCTCCATGCTGAGCGCCGCCTCCGGTGCCCTCATCAACGGCCTCGACGAGGCGATGGCCCAGCAGGTGCTCAGCATCGCCGCCGCCTCGAACCTGCTCTCGTCGGCCCTGGGAGCGCTCTCCCTCACCTATCTGGGTCTGCCGCTCGCTGAAAAAATCTATGCCCTGACAGCCAAAGGAGAGAAAGCATGAAAAGCATCGTGATGGATATGCGCTTCGTCTTCCTGGCGATCCTGCTGGCCATGTTCACCCAGACCCTGACCTCGGGCCTGCCGCTGTGGCAGATGGGGGACAGCTTCATCGCCATGTCCCTGGTGGTGTTTGCCTCCCTGGTGACCAAGCGCTACCTGCCCTCCTCCCTGCCGGCCTTTGCCTATGCCACCATCATCGGCATTCTCATCTGCCTGCCCGAGACCCCGGTGCGCGGCCTCTTCATCGATGCCGTGGCCAAGATCTCCTTCCTCTCCTGCTGCGTGCCGCTCCTAGCCTTCGCCGGCCTCTCGGTGGGCGGTCAGCTGGAGGAGCTCAAGAAGATGTCGTGGAAGGTGATCCTCATCTTCATGATCGTCTCCACCTGCTGCTTCTTTGGCGCCTCCCTGGTTGCCCAGCTCGGTTTCTCCATTCAAGGGATCATCTGATGAACCACTACCATATCGAACCTGACCTGTTGGCTCTGCGCGACTTCAGCTACGAAGTGCGCCACCACCTGCACCGCATCCCGGAATACTCCGGGGCCGAGTTCAAGACCTCTGCCTACTGCCGTGGGTTGATGGAAGAGTTCGGCTACAGGATCACCCTGTATCCCGGTTTCACCGGTTTTCACGGGGATCTGGCGGTCGACCCCACCCTGCCCACCATTGCCTTTCGTGCCGACATGGATGGCCTGGAGATGCACGACATGAGCGAGGTGACGTTCAAATCCACCCATGAGGGGATGGCCCACAACTGCGGCCACGACTCCCACATGGCGATCGCTCTGACCGCCGCCAGGTTTCTGGCCGCCAACCGCGATCGCCTGCGGTACAACGTCCGCTTCATCTTCCAGATGGCGGAAGAGGACATGCGCGTCCCCGGGGCCGAAAAGATGGTGGAGCTTGGCTGCATGAACGGGGTGGACGAGGTCTATGCCCTGCACAACGACGGCGCCATGGAGACGGGCACCATCAAGTTCAACCAGGGGGTCATGTCCTCCTGGGGGTCAGCCTGGACGCTCGATGTGCACGGCATCTCCGCCCACGGCTCCACCCCCCACAAGGGGCTGGATGCCATCCGGGAGGCGGTGCGGATCATCGAGGACATGGACTACATCGTCGCCAAGCGCACCAGCCCGTTCAGCCCGGCGGTCTTTGGTTGCGGCATGATCAACGGCGGCACCATTCCCAACGCCATCGCCGATCATGTGCAGGCCCGTGGCACCATCCGCGCCATGGATGCCGAAACCGACCAGATCCTGAAAAACAGCTTCAGGGACATCATCGCCCAGAGCGAGCTGCGCGGCTTCAAGACCACCATGGTCCATGCCGGCTACCCGGCGGTGGAGAACCACCCCCAGGCCTGCGAGCGCCTGCAACAAGCCGCCTCGGATGTGTTGTCCAGCGACGGGATCAACGCAAAGGGCCAGCCCATGACCGGCAGCGAGGACTTCAGCTACATGATCAACGCCACGCCAAGCCGCATGGGGGCCATGTTCTTCCTCGGCAGCGGCAATCAGGCCAAGGGGATCTGCAACTACCTGCACGCGAACCCCTATTACCTGGACGACGACTGCCTGCTGATCGGTGCCCAGATCTTCGTCAATCTGGCGACCCGAGCCGCCTGAGGGGTCAGTACAAGGGGATAGCAATGCAAAGAGAGGCCAACGGCCTCTCTTTTTTATGTCTCGGCGTCAGAGCCAGGGCAGAGTCGCAGACGGAGCGGGCGTTCCCTGGTTGAGCAGCGCCAGCTGCACCGTCTCCCGGCTCACATGGGGGGCATAGAGGTGGATGAAGTCGTACATGTAGTCCCGCAGGTGGGCGTGCCTGCGCAGGCACACATGGGCCACGCTCGAGGCGATCAGATGATCGATGTTGAGGCAGACCAGGCTCTCCCTGTCCCCTTCGTCGAACGCCGAGGTGGCGATCACCCCGACTCCCATCCCCAGGCGCACATAGTGCTTGATGATGTCGCTGTCGGTGGCTGTCAGCACGATGCGGGGGCTGAGACCATGGCGACCGAACGCCTTGTCCATCTTGGAGCGGCCGGTGAAACCGAACACATAGGTGATGGGGGGATACCGGGCCAGATCCGCCATGGCCAGCGGCTGGCAGTCCAGCAGCGGATGGCCGTGGGGCACCACCACGCTGCGCCCCCAGCGATAGCAGGGCACGGTCGCCAGCTCGTCGAACAGGTGCATGGACTCGGTGGCGATGGCCATCTCCACATCCCCGTTTTGCGCCATCTGCGCCAGTTGGGCAGGGGCTCCCTGATGCAGCTGGATGCTCACCTCGGGGTAGCGGCGGGAGAATTCGGTGATGACCGCCGGCAGCTTGTAGCGGGCCATGGTGTGGGTGGTGGCGATGCGCAGCACCCCGCTGGTGGCCAGCTGATCCCCGAGGGAAAGCTGGCCAATTTGCTCCACCTGGGCCACCACTCCCCTGGCCAGCTCCATCACCTGCTCCCCCATGGGGGTCAGGCCCGCCAGGTTCTTGCCCTTGCGGGTAAACAGCGCCAGCCCCAGCTCCTCTTCCAGCATCTTCATCTGCTTGCTAAGGGTCGGCTGGGAGGTATAGAGCTTCTCCGCCGTCGCCGAGATGTTGAAGTTGTTCTTCACTATCTCGGTGAAATTCTTGAGCCGGGCGATGTTCATCAGGGCGCCAGGCGCTCGATGTGCCAGCCGTCCCCCTCGCGGGTGTAATAGAAGCGATCGTGCAGACGATGCTCCCCGCCCTGCCAGAACTCGACGGTGTCGATGCGCACCCGGAAACCACCCCAGAAGCTCGGCAGCGGCACTTCGCCATTGGCAAACTTCTGCTTGAGTTCGAGGAACTTGGCCTCCAGCACGCCACGGGCCGAGATGCGGGTCGACTGTTTGGAGACCCAGGCGGCGATCTGGCTGTCCTTGGGACGGCTGTGGAAATACTTCATCACCTCGAAGGTGCTCATCTTCTCCACCCGACCGGTCACGTGTACCTGTCTGTCCAGGGTGTGCCAGGGGAAGAGCAGGCTGATGCGGGGGTTGCCCTCCAGCTGATGCGCCTTGCGGCTGCCCATGTTGGTGTAGAACACCATGCCTTCGGCATCGTAGTGCTTGAGCAGCACGGTGCGCTGCCAGGGCTGGCCATCGGCATCCACGGTGCCCACCACCATGGCGGTGGGATCGGTCAGTTTGGCCTCGCACGCCTGGGCCAGCCACTTCTCGAACAGGGCGAGGGGCTCGGCCGGCAGATCGGCCCGGTGCAGTCCACCCCTGGTGTATTCGCGACGCAGATCAGCCACATCCATCATCTTGATTTTCCTTCTCTCTTTCTCTGCCGCCCGTGCGGCGATCGGTGCAGGCATTGTGCGACGAGCGCGCCATGGGTACAAGCCTCGGGGCGGCCAAATGGCGGAGCAAAAAAAGAGGGAGGCTCATGCCTCCCTCTTTATGCCGATGACCGTCAGCCTACTGCTTGCCGTCAACCGGCGGGCAATGGGCCAGCATGCGCCGGTTGTAGTCCGCCGCATAGGCGCTCAGCCTGGCGTGGGCCTCCTTCTGATCCGGCTTGATGACATCCCCGAATCCGTCGAGATAGCGCACGCCGCAGCGCGCCTTGGCCGCCGCCTGCTGATCCGCCGCGATCCCGGGTGCCACCTCGCCGCGCCCGGCCCGCACGATCAGCCGATAATCCTGCCTGGCGAGGCTGGCGCTGACCGCCTGCTCCAGGGTGTCAGCATCGGCCTGACAACCGCCGAGCAGGGTGAGCAGCAGCACCCCGGCCAGTCTCATGCCCGCCTCCGCTGCCAGCCCAGCAACGCCAGGGCCAGGGTCCAGAAGCCGAGGGCACCGCCGCCACCGCTTCCCCCCTCTTCACCGCGCTGGGTGACCGAGAGCTTGAGGGGACTGATGGCGAAGAAGATGTTGTCGCTGCACGCCACCTTCAAGCGGGCAGTGCCATCCTTGCCCGCCGGGATGGTGACGCTCGCCGAGCCCGAGTTGGGTTTGCCGCTGGCAAGGGGAGTCCAGTTTGCCCCCTCGTCCCGGGTCATGAAGAGATCCACCTTGCTGCAGTTGATGGGGGCGGCATTGGTGCCGGCCACTTCCCAACTGATGGTCTGCATCTTGCCCGCCCCCAGGGGGGTCACCACCGGGCTGGTCAGGGCGAAGGCCTTGCCGGTGTTGACCACCTGGATCTTCATGTCATCGCTGGCGACACCGCCCTTGCCGTCCCGCGCCGTGAGGCGGAAGTTCAGGTCCCGGTTGGTGGCAGGCCAGGCCTCCCCTATCGCCAGGGTGTTGGTGAGCAGGGAGGTGAGACTCGGCAGGGTGCGCTCCGGCACGCTGGTCGGCGCCACGAAACGGAACAGCGGGCGGCTGCCGTCGTCCACCATGGTGGCCGGGCTGCTCGACTCCGTCCCCAGATCGATCTGCTCCCAGGTGTAATTCAGCGGATCGCTGTCAAGATCGGCCCCCGCCCCCTTGAGCACGAAGGGGGTGTTGGCAGGGATGACGTAGTCATTGCCTGCCGCCACCTGGGGCGCATTGTTGACCAGCGCCAACGGGGTGCCGCAATTTGGCTCCGTGGCCATGTGGGCCCGCATCTGCTCGATGGACTTGCTGTGGAAATAGGGCTCGCTGTGGGGCTGCAGATCTTCGTCTCCGCAGATCCCCGCATAGGCCATGATGGAGCTGCCGCTGCCCGGCTCCCAGGCTTGGCTTGCCTCCCGGTTGCCGCCGCCACAACTGCCTGTGGTGCCGTTGAAGGTGTGGTCTGCCCCGAACTGGTGACCAATCTCGTGGGCCACGTAGTCGATGAAGAAGGCATCCCCCACCGGCTCGGAGGAGCCCGTCATCCCCGCCGATTTGTCAGGGGTGCAGAGTACGCCCAGTCCCGCCAGGCCGCCGCCACCGGTGTTGACCACATGGCCGATGTCGAAGGCCCCCAGACCCTTGGTCAGGGCATCGGCCTGCACCTGCATGTTGGCATCGACATCGCCGTCATCATTGTTGAAGGGATCGTTCGCCACGTCGGTGAAGATGATGGTGTCGTTGCCGCTGGCCAGCTGGAATTCGGCCGCCACGTCACGCTGGTAGACCTCGTTGACCCGGTTGAGCAGGGTGGTGATGGCGCCAAGACCCGCCTCCACGGTACCGCCGTGATACTGGGTGTACTCCCCCGCCGCCGAGATGGCGATGACATAACGCTTGCGCTCGTTGCCATCCACCAGCACCTGGCGGGCCAGCTTTTTGGCCTCGCCCCCAATCACCTTGTCCGCCTCTTCTTCCAGCCGGCTGTGGGCATCCTGCTGGTAATAGACGGCATAGCCTTCCCCGTTGCGAAGGGGATCGACGAACACCATCTTCCCTTCATGGCTGAACATGGCGTGGAATCCCTGGGGACCGAGATCGAAGCGCCCGGTCTCGCCCGGCGCCGCTTCGTTGTACCCCTTGAAGGCCAGGATATCGGGATATTTGGCGGCCAGATCCGCCGGCAGCAGATCATAGGGTTGCAGGCTGAAGGTCACCTCCTTGCCATCCGGCAGGGGCAGAGTCAGGCGGCGCTCGCCCCCCTTCAGGGCAGCCAGGTAATCGGTGGAGACGGTGACGATACGATACTGGCTGGCCCTCACCTCGTACCCATCGGCGGCGGTGGCCCGCGCCGTGACCGTATGCCACTCGCCGGCCATCAGATTGCCGGACGTCATCAGACCCGCCACCAGCACCGCCAGCGGAGAATATTTCATCAACTGCATCTTTTTAATTCCTTTTTAAACGGATTCACCTGAACTGCCACGGCATCATTTGCCCGCTGGTCCGATTAGTCCAGCAACATCCTCTGTACATTCCCCGAATGGGGAAGGTTGCACCAATGCAGACTAGCCCCTATCATGGCGCGGATTTGTCCGTTCCAGAACCCCTCTTCGACGGGGCCGGTTCACTCTTTCTTTGGCCAAGGTTAATCTCATGCTCAAGTCCCCACTGTTGCCCCGTTTCGGGGATCTGGTCGTTGCCATCGTTGACGATGTGCTGGGTCAGGGTCTTACCCTCGACCGCGCCTATGCACGTCACTTCTCCGGCATCGAACTCAAACCGCAAGAACAGGCAAGGATTGCCCTGGTCACCGGCGATCTGCTGCGCCGCCTCAGCCTCTACTGCTTCCTCACCGGCATCCAGGTCCGTCAGGCGGAGAAGAATGTCTGGCCGCTGCTTCACAGCTGGCACGCCTTCCACAAGATAGATCAGCCCAACCACCCGACCCTGGATCGCTTCAACGAGGAGGCGTTCCGCCGCCGCCTGACCGAAGCCAAGAAGAACCCGGTGCTGATGGACGGTTGCCCTGCCTGGCTGGAAAAACTCGGCAGCGAGCAACTGGGCGACGCCTGGCCGGCCGAGCGTGCCGCCCTGGCCTGGATGCCCAAGCGTTACCTGCGGGTCAACACCCTCAAGTGCACCCGGGACGAGCTGCAAGCCATGCTGGCCAAAGAGCATGTCACCACAGTGCCCGTCGACGGAGTGGAGACCGCCCTGCAAGTGACCTCGGACGCCGCCCTGTTCCGTACCCAGGCCTTTGCCGACGGCTGCTTCGAGCAGCAGGATGCCGGCTCCCAGCTGGTGGCCGCGGCCCTCGACGTCAAGCCCGGCATGCGGGTCATCGACGCCTGTGCCGGTGCCGGCGGCAAGACCCTGCACCTGGCCGCCATGATGCAGGGCAAGGGCCGTCTGCTGGCCATGGACGTGGAAGAGTGGAAACTGGAGAACCTCAAGCAGCGCGCCCGCCGCGCCGGTGCCCACAACGTGGAGACCCGGGTCATCACCAGCAGCAAGACCGTCAAGCGCCTTAAAGAAAGCGCCGATCGCGTGCTGCTGGACGTCCCCTGCTCCGGCCTTGGCGTGCTCAAGCGCAACCCTGATGCCAAGTGGCGCGACACCGCCGAGCGCCTGCCGGTGCTGGTCGCCCTGCAAGAGGAGATCCTGCAGCGCTACAGCCAGATGGTGAAGGTGGGCGGCCTGCTGGTCTACGCCACCTGCTCCATCCTGCCCGAGGAGAACCGCCAGCAGGTGGACAAGTTCCTCGCCGCCAACGAGCACTTCCGCCTGATCGGCGATCACAACGTCAGCCCGGCCGAGACCGGCTTCGACGGCTTCTACATGGCGCGCCTCGAACGCATCGCCTGATGTCTGTCGTGGGCACAAAGAAAAGGGGAGCCAGTGGCTCCCCTTTTTGCATGGTATGGATGCGGCCTTATTCGGCGGCAGCGTCATCCTGCTTGTGCTTGGCGGCAGTTTCCTTGATCAGGGTCTGCAGCTCGCCGGCTTGGAACATCTCGATCATGATGTCGCAACCACCGACCAGCTCGCCCTCGACCCACAGTTGCGGGAAGGTGGGCCAGTTGGCGAATTTCGGCAGCTCGGCGCGGATGTCCGGGTTCTGCAGGATGTCGACATAGGCGAAAGGCTCGCCGCAGGACATCAGGGCCTGGGAGGCCTGGGCAGAGAAACCGCAGCTAGGCAGCTTGGGGGATCCCTTCATGTAGAGGATGATGGGATTCTCAGCCAACTGCTGTTTGATCTTTTCAATAGTTTCCATAAATGCCTCACTGGAGCGATTTCGGCGGCCATTCTACTGCAATCCGGGCAGACCACAAACTGGCAAACCGTTGCGAATGAAAGAAGTCATGCATCAATACGCCGCAGCTTGATCCGGATCATGGCAAGAATCAAGGGTTGTTCGCCCATCTTTGATACTGCTACAATCGACGGGCTTTGGGCCGTCTGGCCCCCTCATTTCAAGAACAATTCTTTTCAAGATAGAAAAGAGTACGCAATGTCTTGCAACCGTCGCCTTCGCACGGACCAGCCAATGGAGAGTAGAAAATGGCTTTCGAACTTCCCGCTCTGCCCTATGCAATCAATGCTCTGGAACCGCACATCTCCCAGGAAACCCTGGAATACCACCATGGCAAGCACCACAACACCTACGTGGTCAACCTGAACAACCTGGTGCCGGGTACCGAGTTTGAAGGCAAGTCTCTGGAAGAGATCATCAAGACCTCCACTGGTGGCGTCTTCAACAACGCTGCCCAGATCTGGAACCACACCTTCTACTGGCACTGCCTCTCCCCGAACGGCGGTGGCGAACCCACTGGCGCCCTGGCCGATGCCATCACCAAGGCATTCGGCTCCTTCGCCGAGTTCAAGGATGCGTTCACCAAGTCTGCCATCGGCAACTTCGGCTCTAGCTGGACCTGGTTGGTGAAAAAGGCTGACGGCTCCCTGGCCATCGTCAACACCTCCAACGCCGGTTGCCCGCTGACCGAAGCCGGTACCACCCCGCTGCTGACCGTCGACCTGTGGGAACACGCCTACTACATCGATTTCCGCAACCTGCGTCCGAAGTACATGGAAACCTTCTGGGCCCTGGTCAACTGGGAATTCGTGGCCAAGAACCTGGCTGCCTGATAAGCCTTTCTTGCCAAAACGCCCCGCACTTGCGGGGCGTTTTTTATGGTCGAACACCTGCCATCGACAACAAAGGCGCCCGCAGGCGCCTTGTGGAAGATGACCGTGCTTACTGGTCTATCTCGTCCATGTAATCGTCGAGGTTGCCATCATCCGCCGCCTCTGGCTTCTGCTCCTGGAGCTCGGGTTTGCGGCCCGTCACCTTGCCATCGTTGTACTGCAAGTAGAAGTCCTTGGTCAGGGCGTAAGGATCCAGCGCGTTGTCGATGATGCGCTCCTGATCGATCAGCTTGGAGCGGGTACCGAGGCCATCCAGCGCCCAGTGCACCACCTTCAGCGGGAAGGTCAGGAGGGCATAGGGGAAGTAGATGGTATCGATGGTATCCCCCACCAGTTGCCGGGTGGTGGTGGGACCGTAGACCGGCACCATCAGATAGGCGCCATCCCCGATGTCGGCCTTGCCGAGCACGGTGTCCATCTCCAGTGTGTTGCGAGCCAGGCCCGCATGCTTGGCCACGTCGAACAGACCGAGCAGGCCCACAGTGGTGTTGAGGGTGAAGCGGCCCAGGTTGGTACCGGCCCCTTTCAGATCACCCACCAGCAGGTGGTTTACCATGCTGCTCGGCTCGTCGAAGTTGTCCACGAAATTCTCGATGCTGTCCCTCACTCCTTGCGGGACATAGCGGGCATAGCCGTGTACCACGGGGCGCGCCACATAGGGCTCCAGCACGTCATAGTTGACGGCCCACATGGCACGGTTGGGCCCCTGGAAGGGGTCGCGAGGATCGCTGGCCGTGCTGGATGCCCCGGGGCGGCTCGGGGTCTCGCCGAGATCCAGGCTCTCCGGGCCCGGCTTGGGAGGGCCGCCCGCACAGCCCGCGAGCAGCAATGCCACCGCCAATGCTCCTGAACGCAGATACATATGAAAGTCCTAAGATTTTTCTGGGTATTGATATGAATTATACAGGGGGCCCACCCCAAGGGGTGGGCCAAAAGCGTATTAGAGGGCGTGATCGATGCGGATGTCAATCGGCGCTGTGGGGATGGTGCTGGTCGGCACGGTGGCCGAAACCCCTTCAAAGGCGCCTTCCTTGTTCATGACGTTGCCGCCCCGGGAGAGGCGCGCCTTGAACTGCAGCTCGGCATGGGCCGCCAGCTTGCTCCCCTCCATCATGGCATCCCCGTCCCCCAGGGAGAGGGTGAGCGGGAGATGCGGGCCAGCAATGCGCTTGACCGCGATGGGCATGGGCGGACCGTTGGGGATCACCGCAAAGACGAACAGATGGGCATCTTCCGGCATCTTGATGCCCGGCGCCAGGGTGATGTGCAGGGGGAACTCCCCCTCTTTCACCGCCAGCACCTCGGCTTGTGCCTGGCCTTCGGCAGACGGGGTAGTCACGGCGATGCCACGCTGGACAAGCTGCTGCCTGGCGTACTCCATGGAGCGCTCCACCATGGTGTAGCGGGCCGAGCCCGGCTCCAGCAGCGGCAACATCCCCTGCCAGCGGTCGAGGGCGGTCTGGAAATCCTCTTTTTGCAGGGCCATGAAGGCGTGGACGGAGCGAGCCTCGATGTTGGCCGGGTCCTCGGTAATGACCGCCTGCAACAATTGATCCGCACGGGCTTCCTCCCCCGTCATCATCAGGGCCTGGGCATAGGGCACCGCTACCATGGCCTTCTGGGGCGCGAGAGCGTAGGCACGCTCCAGCGCCTCGCGGGCCATCTCGGGATCATTGCCATCCAGGGTCAGGCGCCCCAGCAGCAGCCAGCCACGGTAGTCGTTCGGTTCTTCTTTCAGCCGGGTTCGCAGGGCCAGGGTGAAGTCCAGCAGATCCTGCTCGGTCACCCGGGTGTCGCGCTCCACCAGGATGCGATTGCTGAGCTCCCCCAACCGGCTGCTGGCATCCTGCCAGCGGCTCACCTCCTGCCAGGCGCCGAGCTTGGCGTAGAGGCCGATGCTCACCACCGCCAGCACCAGCACACCGGGGATCCAGATCAGGCTCTTGCCGCCACGGGCGGTCTGCTCCACGTCGGGAATGTCGTCCAGGAGGCTGCGCTGCAGCTCCACCAGGGATTCCGGCTCCTCCGCCAGTATCCCCTGCTCCCGCTCTTCCCCTATCTCCAGCAGGCGCTGGCGATAGAGCTGCTTGTTGAGGGCCGAGCGACTGATGCTCTGCCGGCCCTCGCCACGCCACAGCGGCACGATCAGCGCCAGGCTCGCCAGCACCAGCAGGGCCGCACCCAGTATCCAGAATGGGGTCATGGTTTATCTTCCTCTTTGAGCAGGGCGGACAGCCTGGCCTGCTCTTCTGCACTCAGGGTGCCTTCAGGCTGTTGCAAGGGAGCAGGGGCATGGCGGCGGCTTCGCACCACCACGGTGACGACGCCAATCACGATGACCAGCAAGGGGCCAAGCCAGAGGATCAGGGTCGAGGCCATCAGGGGGGGATCATAGAGAATGAAGTTGCCGTAGCGGGCCACCATGTAGTCCACCACTTCCTGCTTCTCCTTGCCCTCGCGCACCATCTGGTAGGTCTTGTCCCGCAGATCCTTGGCGAGCCCGGCGTTGGAATCCGCGATGTCCTGGTTTTGGCACTTGGGGCAGCGCAGCTCCTTAGTCAGCTCGCGAAAGGTCTGCTCTTGGGCGTCGCTCTCGAAGGTGTAGACGTCGATGGCGGCGCGGGCCTGTCCGGCGCAGACGAGACCGGCCAGCAGCAACAGGGATGCAATCAGTGTTTTCATCGGGGAGGCCTCACTTCATGGCATCGAAGATGGGTTTGAGAGTCGACGCCCAGACGTCTGGGTTGATGTCCCCCACGTGGCGATAGCGGATGATGCCCTGGCTGTCGATGAAGAAGGTCTCCGGCGCGCCATAGACACCGAGATCCAGCCCCAGCATGCCGTCCGGATCATAGAGGTTGATCTGGTAGGGATTGCCAAGCTCCGCCAGCCACTTGATGGCCTTGTCACGCTCATCCTTGTAGTTCATGCCGACGATGTAGATCCCCTGCCCCGCCAGCTCCTTGAGGTAGGTGTGTTCCCCGTAACAGGTCGGGCACCAGGTGGCCCAGACGTTGAGCAGCATGGGGCGCCCCTTGAGGATGCTCCTGTCGTGCTGCTTGCCCAGGTCATAGATGTCCTGCAGGGTGAACACGGGCACCTCCTTGTCCACCATCACGGATTCGAGCTTGGTGGGATCGGAGTAGAGCCCCTTGAACAGAAACACGGCCCCCATCAGGAAGATGATGAAGGGCAGCAGATAGAGCCAGGTCTTCTTGCTCATGCCTTGGCCTCCTCGTCACGACGTCCGAAGCGGTAGCGCTTGTCCAGCATGGCCAGCACGCCACCGAGGGCCATGAAGACGCCGCCGAACCAGATCCAGCGCACGAAGGGCTTGTAGTAGATCCGCACCGCCCAGGCGCCGTTGTCGAGCTGTTCGCCGAGCGCCGCATAGAGATCCCGGGTAACCCCCGCATCGATAGCCGCCTCGGTCATCGGCATGCGGCTCACGGTGTACATCCGCTTCTCGGGCTTGAGCAGGGCTACCTGCTTGCCATCCCGGTGCACTTCCAGCACGCCCTTGAAACCGTCGTAGTTGGGGCCGTTCTTCTCCTTGATGCCGGTGAAGACGAACTCGTAATCGGCGAACTGGACACGATCGCCGGCCTGCATCCGCAGGTCCTTCTCGATGCTGTAGTTCTGGGTGCAGGCGATGCCGATGATGCTGACCGCGAGCCCCACGTGCCCCAGGATCATGGCCCAGTGGCTGTTGCCAAGCTTGCGCACGCCGGTGGCAAAACCGTGTTTGTGGGTGGCCCGCGCCCAGGTCTCCTGCACGCTGGTGACGATGATCCAGACGCCAAGCCCGATACCGAGCGCAGCCCAGGGTTTGAACGCTTCGGCAAAGAGTTTGGGCAACAGCAGAGCCGCGGCCAGGCTCAGCACCAGGGCGAGCATCACCTTGCCCTTGAGCTCACCGAGCTCCTGGCGGCGCCAGCGGAACAGGGGGCCCACCCCCAGCAGCAGGGCGAAGGGGATGATGAGCCAGCTGTAGATGTGGTTGAAGAAGGGGGTGCCGATGGAGATGCTGCCAAGCCCCAGCTCCTTGTGCACCAGGGGCAGCAGGGTGCCGAGCAGCACGGTGAGCAGGCCCGCCACCAGCAGGATGTTGTTGCCAAGGAGCAGGGTCTCGCGGCTCCACAGCTCGTGCTTGCCGTGGCTCTTCACCTGGGAGCCCTTGAAGGCGAACAGCAATAGGGAGCTGCCTATCACCGCCAGCAGGAAGCCCAGGATGAACAGACCCCGGGTCGGGTCCGAGGCAAACGCATGGACCGACACCAGCACGCCGGAACGCACCAGGAAGGTGCCGAGCAGGCTCAGGGAGAAGGCCGAGAGCGCCAGCAGCACGGTCCAGGCCTTGAAGGTGGCGCGCTTCTCGCTCACCGCGAGGGAGTGGAGCAGGGCCGTGCCCGCCAGCCAGGGCATGAAGGAGGCGTTTTCCACCGGGTCCCAGAACCACCAGCCGCCCCAGCCGAGTTCGTAATAGGCCCACCAGGAGCCGAGCACGATGCCCAGCGTCAGGAAGACCCAGGCCGCCATGGTCCAGGGACGGGACCAGCGCGCCCAGGTGGCGTCCAGACGCCCCGTCATCAGGGAGGCGATGGCGAAGGCGAAGGCCACCGAGAAGCCCACGTAGCCCATGTAGAGCATGGGGGGGTGGAAGATGAGACCGGGATCCTGCAGCAGCGGATTGAGATCCCGCCCGTCCACCGGGAAATACGGCAGGGTGCGGGTGAAAGGATCCGAGGTGAACAGCACGAAGGCGGTGAAGCCCACCGAGATAAGGCCGAGCACCCCGAGTACCCGCGCCACTGCATCGAGCGGCAGGCGACGGCTGAAGAGGGCCACCGCCGCCGTCCAGCCCCCCAGGGTCAGCACCCAGAGCAGCAGCGAGCCTTCATGGGCTCCCCACACCGCCGAGATGCGGTATTGCAGGGGCAGCAGGCTGTTGGAGTTGGTGGCCACGTACTGCACGGTGAAGTCGTTGTCGATAAAGGCCCAGGTGAGGCAGAGAAACGACAGCAGCAGCAGCAGGAACTGGCTGTAGGCGAGCGGGCGGGCCGCCGACATCATGCCAAGACGACCGAGATGGGCCCCGATCAGCGGGTAACTGCCCAGCAGCAGGGCGGTGGCGAAGGCCAGGATCAGTGAGAACTGCCCTAATTCCGGGATCATTGACTATTCCCTCTCGATTGCACGGAGAAACCTGCCGATTTGGCGGCATAAAGAAGTGAATACTTGGCGCATACCGGCATCATTGCTTGGCTCCCTGCAACTGCGCCTCTGTGTATTCGGGCTTGAAGTGCATGCCGTTGGTGGCGTCGGCCACTTCCGGCGGCATGTAGTTCTCGTCGTGCTTGGCCAGCACCTCGAAGGCGGCGACCGTGGTGGCATCCTTGAGGGTGCCCTGAGCGACAATGCCCTGCCCCTCGCGGAACAGGTCCGGCAGAATGCCGTCAAACTCCACCGTCACCAAATGGCCGCCGTTGTCCACCAGCTTGAAGGCTACCTTGAGGCTCTGGGGATCCCGCACCACAGACCCCGGCACTACCAGGCCACCGATGCGCAGGCGCTGCCCCTCCTCGGGCTTGATCTTCTCCGGCCCCTTCCCTTCCACCAGCTCGCTCGGGGTGTAGAAGAGGTCGATGTTCTGGCTCAGGGCATAGAGCACCAGGCCAGTCACGCTGGCAAGGCCCAGGCTGATGGCCAGGATGATGGTGAGGCGTTTCTTGCGGCGCGGGTTCATAGGGTGTTCTCCATCTGCTGGGCCGCCTTGCGGCGTGCCTCCCGAGCCTGCTTGTTGCGCAGTTCGCCAAGCAGGCTGCGGGTCTTCAACCGGGTGGAAATGACGATGCCGACCAGGCAGAGCCCGGTCAGACCGAAGGAGAGCCAGACGTAGAAGGCATAGCCTCCCATGGCCATGAAATCACTGAACGAGGCAAAGTGCATGCTTACTTCTCCTGCCTGGCGATGTCGGCGACCCAGGGGCGGTGCCACTCCCGCATCAGCAGCTCATTGCGAAAACGCATCAGGGTCAGGGCACCGAGAAACGCGGCGAACGCCAGGATCATGATGAGCAGCGGCCACAGCATCTCGGGGGAGATGGAGGGTTTGTCAAACTTGGTGATGGTGGCCCCCTGGTGCAGGGTGTTCCACCACTCCACCGAGTAGTGGATGATGGGCAGGTTGATCACCCCGACCAGCGCCAGGATGCCGGCGGCGCGGCCCGCCACCACCTTGTCGCTGAAGGCGTTGTAGAGGGCGATGACACCCAGATAGAGGAACAGCAGGATGAGCTCGGAGGTGAGCCGGGCATCCCACACCCACCAGGTGCCCCACATGGGTTTGCCCCAGGCGGCGCCGGTAAAGAGGGCAATGAAGGTGAAGACGGCCCCCACCGGGGCGATGGCCGCCACCGTCATGTCTGCCATGCGCAGTTGCCACACCAGGCCAATGAAGGCGGCCACCGCCATGGTGGAGTAGGCGCCCATGGAAAGGATGGCGGAGGGCACATGGATATAGATGATCCTGAAAGAGTCGCCCTGCTGGTAATCGGCGGGAGCGAAAGCCAGCCCCCAGACGGTGCCGATGATGAAGGCGAGCAGGCTTGTCACGGCAAACCAGGGCAGCAGGGTGCCGGCCAGCCCATAGGCGCGCTCGGGTTTGGCATAAGGGTGCAACCATTTCCACATAGCTCACGAAACCTTTCAGTTATTAATTTTTAAGTGGCGAGGGCTACCATACCCATGGGGGAAAAACATCATATCCCCCGAAAGCAATAAGCAGCCATCCCCTTGATCTATCTCAACTATCTCGCCCCTGACAAGGCTTCAAACGAAAATCTTTTCGCCAAATCAATCAGTTGACACTCACCCGCAGCGCCGCCGAGATGGCCAGGGGCGTCAGGGTCAATGCCCCCACCAGCATGGCCCCCAGGATGGCGAGCTGACCGGCATAGGGCAGTCCCATGCTGGCCGCGTCGATGGCGGACGTGGCGAAGATAAGCACCGGAATATAGAGCGGCAGCAGCAGCAGGCTGAGCAGCACGCCCCCCTTGCGCAGCCCTGCGGTCAGCGCTACTCCGACCGCCCCGAGCAGGCTCAGCACCGGTGTACCGAGCGCCAGGGTGGCCACCACGGCCAGATAGGTCTTCAGCTCCAGGGAGAGCAGGATGGCGAGCAAGGGGGAGACCAGCAACAGCGGCAGACCGGTCAGCAACCAGTGAGCGATCACTTTGGCCAGGGCCAGCAACCCCAGGGGATGTGGCATCAGCATCATCTGCTCCAGGGCGCCGTCACTGAAGTCGTCACGAAACAGCCGCTCCAGGGAGAGCATGGCTGCCAGCAGGGCCGCCACCCAGATAATGCCGGGAGCGATGCGGGCCAGCAACTGGGGCTCGGGCCCGATCCCTAACGGAAACAGGGTGATGACGATGAGGAAGAACCAGAGCGGGTTGAAGATGTCGGCGCGCTGGCGCAGGGCCATCAGCAACTCGCGGTGAATAAGGTGTATGACGGCGCGCAGCATGGGCTACTCCTGCAACAGCGAGGTCAGAGAGAGGGTCTTGAGCCGTCCCTGCATCAGGGTCAGATCCTGGTGGGTCGTAAGGACCACCATGCCCCCCCTGTCCGCGTGGGCGAGGAACAACTGCTCCAGCACCCTGACCCCCTGCTTGTCGATGGCGGTGAAGGGCTCGTCCAGGATCCAGAGCGCCGGTCGCTCGCTCAGCCAGAGCCTGGCCAGCGCCACCCGTCGCTGCTGCCCGGCGGAGAGCTGCCCCGCGGGATAGTCTTCGAAACCGGCGAGGCCGACCTGGGCCAGCACCCGCCAGAGATCCACGCCGTCCCCTACAGGACCATGGAGCTTCTGGTAGAAGGAGAGATTCTCAAGGGGGGTCAGGGTCGCCTTGACGCCGGGCTGATGGCCCAGGTAAAGCAGGCTGGCGTGGTATTCATCCCGGCAATGGCGGATATTCTCCCCATTCCAGCACACCTCGCCAGCAAAGGGCTGGGAGAGGCCGGTGAGCAGGCGCAACAGGCTGGTCTTACCCACCCCGTTGGGACCCTCAATCTGCATCAAATCCCCGGCACGCACCGCGAAGGAGAGATGTTCAAACAGGGTGCGATCTTCACGCACGCAGCTCAGATTGTTCGCTTGAAGCAGCATGGGGATGTAATCGTTGAAAATGAGGCGGCCTGCATCTTAACACAGGATCCGGAGGCGTCTTTTCAAAGATGCCAATAATCAACAGGATTTGTGGGGAAGATCGCGCCCCCACCAAAGAGATTGATGCCAAAGGATTATCACCGTCCCGGCATCGAAAAAGAGGTGGCCACGGATCGAACAGAAAGCGGGGAGGCACCGGCCTCCCCGCGACACATCCGTCAGCTGCGTCCCTTTCGCAGGGAAATAAGCAGCTCCGCTTCCGCCTGGGGCAACTCGCACTCGCTCATCACCTCGTCCAGATCGGCACCAAGCTCCACCATCTTGGCGGCGCGGCTGTAGAGGCGGCGCTCCGGATCCTGCAACGTCAGCTCCTGCTGGCTGTCGTGGATCTTCTGCATGGCCCCTTCTGCGGCTTGCAGACGCTGACCCATGCCGATGGCGCCCGTGTGCAACTCCATCATCTGCTTGCGCAGACTCTCGAGCTGCCCCTGCAGCGCTTCCACCCTGGCCTCGGACTCTCGCTGGCGACGACGGTGCCCCAGGATCCCGTAAAGGGCCAGCACCAGTGCGAGCAAGGACAACCCCAAGGCTGCAAATTCAATCATCAAACCATCACCTTACCGTCACAGGGAGGCGGACAGGTGCCATCGCCCCCGTCCGCACGTTCCCGTCCCTGTTACAGGGAACCAATGTCTTCCCACTCTTCGTCGGAGAGCAGCTTGTTGAGATCCACCAGGATCAGCAGTTGGCCGTCACGGTTGCTGACGCCCTGGATGAACTTGGCGCTCTCCTCGGTGCCCACCGCCGGGGCGGCATCGATCTCGGAGGAGCGCAGATAGACCACCTCGGCCACGCTGTCCACCATGATGCCGATCACCTGCTTCTCCGCCTCGATGATGACGATGCGGGAGTTCTCGCTCACGTCCCCGGCCGGCAGGCCGAAACGGGAGCGGGTATCGATGACGGTCACCACGTTGCCACGCAGGTTGATGATACCCAGCACGTAGTCAGGTGCACCCGGGACCGGAGCGATCTCGGTGTAGCGCAACACTTCCTGAACCTGCATCACGTTGATGCCATAGGTCTCGTTTTCCAACTGGAAGGTCACCCACTGCAGCACTTCGTCTTCGGCCAGATTCTGTGCAATATTGCGCTTCTCTGTCATCTTCTTGATCCTTGTATGAACCCGTCAACGGGTAAAATTAGCAATAAAACCATGGCGATGCCGATGTTGTCAGCGGCCTTCGATGTTCACGCCCCGGCCAAGCAGCAGCAAGAGCTCCCTGACGTGCAGCAGGGCACACATCTTCTCCTTGACCATGCCGGCCAGCCAGGGGCGCTTGCCCTCCTGATGGCGCCACTTCACCTGGTCCCTGTGCAGCAGTTCTGTGCCCTTCAACTGGTGACAGGCCAATCCCCAGGGTGATTCTCCCAGCATAATCAGATATTTGTAATCGTCCATCTCCAGATGCTGGCCCGGCATGACCCACTGGGCCGTGTCCACCACATTCATCTTCTGCTCGCGGGAGGTCATGATCCCCTTGTACCAGCCCGGCTGGCCGAAGAGAGACGTCACCTCCCCCAGTTGATGGATGCCCCCCAACTCGGTCAGAGGCACCGCAAACGTCACCCCGGCCACGTCGAAGAAGAGCGCCTGAAACTCGTTGCCGGTATCCAGGTTCTCCCAGGTCGACGGTGCGGGCGCCGCTTCGAGGGCGGGCGCGGGTTCCGCCACCGCGAGGGCGACGGGCTCGACCTCCTCCACTACGGCTTCCACCACCGGCTCTGCCAGGGCGACCAGAGGCTCACTGTCAACCACCTCTGCCTCGAGCTGGAATGGTTCGACATGCACCTCTTCGTGGCTCAGGGCATCCATCTCGAACTGGACCTGTCCCACCTGGGCAAGCAGCTCGCTCAGCTGGGCCAGTCGGGTATCGGCTTCAAGATAGGGGGTGGCAGCCACCTCCGGCACGGCGACGGTCTGACGTTGCAACGCAGGGGCCGGTGCTTCGTCTTCGGGATCTTCCCGCAGCAGGGCATCGTCCAGCAGCAGGGAGTGGAAATAGTCGTCCATGGCCCGAACCTGGGTGGTCTCTCTCACGGCATCACCTCCTGGGTCCGTTGACGCTCCAGCGCGTCGAGATGGTTGAGCAGGGTCTCATAGGCATAGGTGCCCCGGCTGCCCGGTGCATAGATGGAGGGAGGAATGTGCACCAGACTGGCATCCCTGAATTTGGTGTCGATGGGAATGACCGCATTCCACACCGCCTCCCCATACTGCTCCTTGATGGACTGCAATGTCATCAGGGAGGCGCGGGTACGCTTGTCAAACATGGTCGGAATGATGGTGTAGCGGAACTTCTCCCGCTTGGAGCGCTGCATGATCTCGAAGGTCTTCATCATCCGCTCCAGCCCCTTGAGGGCCAGGAATTCGGTCTGTACCGGCACCAGGATGCGATCGCAGGCCGCCAGCGCGTTCACCATCATGACCCCCAGCACCGGCGGGCAGTCGATGAGCACGTAGTCGAACTGATCCTGCACCCGCAGCAGAGCGCGCTTGAGCACCAGCCCCATCCCTTCCCGGTTGCCCATCACCCGATCCAGCGTGGCCAGGGTAATCGAGGCGGGCAGCAGGCTGATGTTCTCGAATCGGGTCTTGAGGGTCATCCGGTTGACCAGCTCGGCGCTGGGTTTGGCCGCCTGGAACAACTCGTACAGGGTGCCTTCCAGCCTGTCCGAGTCGAAATCGAGATAGGAGGTCAGGGAGGCGTGGGGGTCGGTGTCGATCAGCAGTACCCGCTGGCCACGCTGGGCCAGAATGCCCGCCAGGGAGACGACCGTGGTGGTTTTACCGACTCCACCTTTCTGATTGGCAACCGTCCAAACAATCACTGTATCAATCCTGCCTTGTTGTTATGCGTATGCCCCCACCGGGCAGCGCGATCACCCTGATCTTTTCACTGTCGACACTCTGCGGTGCGTCCTGCACCGGTGCCCCCGTCAGCGGTTTGACGGGGGCTGGCGGCACCCAGGCGAACCTGGATATGGCGACCACCACCTTGCGATTCTGTAATCGTCCCTGCTCGGTGCCATTGTCGACGAAGGGGGAAAACTCTCCGTACGCCTCGTAGGCAAGCCGACCGGGAGCCACCCCTTTGCCCACCAGGGCATTGAGCACTGCCTCGGCGCGGGCCGCTGACAATGTCCAGTTGGAGCGGAAAATTTCGTTGTTTATCGGTTGGTTATCCGTGTAGCCCCGCACCCTGACATAGTTATCGACCGGTTTGAGAATACCTGAAAGCGTATCGAGCACAGGGGCGGCATTGTTACCCAGAAAAGCGCTGCCACTGTTGAACAGGAGACCTGAACTCAGCTCCACCGTCAGCCAGTTATCATCCTGCGCAAGCTTCACCACCCCCGCATCGACCAGGGCGCCCATGGACTCCTGGATCTGCATGTCGATCTGCGCAAGAGCCGTGCCATCTTGCGAGACGGGCGTACCCGTGATGGGGGCCCGCGAAGGGGACGCAGAGGCCTGGCTCTCCAGCAGGCTGGGGGCGGCCGACACCGGGTTGTCCAGCAAGGAATTGCCCCGCCCTTCCAGCAGGCCATCGCTGCGCGGCGCCTGGTTGAAGGCCTGGGTCATGCCCTCGATGACGGCGCGGTACTCCTCCTTGTTGACGATGGCAACGGAGTAGAGCACCACGAAAAGGGCGAAGATGAGCGTCATGTAATCGGCATAGGAGACCAGCCAGCGATCGAGATGCTCTCGCCCTTGCAGGTGCAAACGATAGCGCTTGCGCATGGCTACTCCCCTTTCAGATAAGCCCGTAACCGCCTTTCAACCTGCGGGCCGTTCTCCCCGTGGGCGATGGCCAGAAGCCCCTCCAGGGTCATCTCCTGATAGAGGCCGTAATGGTAGTGGAAGGCGCGCAACCGATTCGCAATCGGCAGATAGAGCAAGTTGGCAAAGCCCACCCCGTAGATGGTGGCGACGAAGGCCACGGCAATGCCCGCCCCCAGGGTGCCTGGCTCCTCCAGATGAAACATGGCCTGGATGAGGCCAATCACGGCCCCGATGATGCCGATGGTGGGGCTGTACCCGCCCATGGACTCGAACACCCTGGCCGAGTGCTCGTTGCGCTCCTGCTCGATGTCGATATCCGCCTCCAGCAGGCTGCGGATATCCTCGATGGAGACGCCATCCACAATCATGGAAAGCCCCTGGCGGGTGAAGGGATCGGGCTCGGCCTCGGCCTGGTTTTCCAGCGCCAGCAAGCCTTGCTGGCGGGCGAACTGGGCCCACGCCTTCAGGCGCTCGGCCTGCTCCGCAAGATCCAGCTGCGGCGGAAACAGCATCCAGGTTGCCTGCCTCAGGGCACTGAGCAGGTACCTGCGGGGAGTCTGCAAGATCACCGCCCCCCAGGTTCCCCCGACGACGATGACAAAGGCCGGGCCATCCAGCAGGGTCAGCAGGCTCCCGCCATGCCACCACTGGGCGATGGCGACGGCCCCCAGCGCCAGCACCAGGCCGAGCATGCTCATGGTCAGCGACCCAACTCGACCAGAATGCGCTGGGCCACCCGATCCAGCGGCAGGGATTCGCTTGCTATGCCCGCCTTGGCAACGGCCTGGGGCATGCCATAGACCACGCAGGAGGCTTCATCCTGCGCCCAGATGGTCGCCCCCTGCTCCTTGAGCAGACGGGCACCGTCGCGGCCATCCGCACCCATGCCGGTCAGTACGATGGCCAGCACCTTGTCGCCATAGGTCTTGGCGGCGGAGGCGAAGGTGATGTCCACGCAGGGTTTGTAGTTGACCTTGTCATTGCCATCGATGATGCGAAGACGGGCTCCGGGCCCGCGCCCTTCCAGCAGCATCTGCTTGCCACCGGGGGCAAGATAGGCCTGACCAGGCTTGAGCACGTCGCCATCCTGCGCCTCCTTGACCCCTATCTGGCACAGCCCGTTGAGGCGGGCGGCAAAGGCAGCGGTGAAGGTGGCCGGCATGTGCTGGATCAGCAGAATGGGATGAGGGAAATCCCCCGGCAGCTTGGTCAGCACGTTCTGCAGTGCCACAGGCCCGCCGGTGGAGGTACCGATGGCAACCAGCTGGTAACTCTTGCCACTGCGCTTGAACGCCGCGGGAGCCGCCGCTGCCCGCGCAGGCTCGGGCTGGCGTTCGGCCAAGGGACGATTCAGGGTCCCCGTGACGGCGGGCCGGACGGCAGGCTCGGGGGCACGGGGCCGGCTCGCCATCAGGAAGCGTTTGCGAGCGATCTCCTTGACCCGCTGCTGCAGCAGGTTGACGGCTTCGTCCTTGTCCCGGGCGATGTCTTCAAACTTCTTGGGCAGAAAATCGAGGGCGCCCGCATCCAGCGCATCCAGTGTTGCCTTGGCTCCCTCGTGGGTCAGGGAAGAGAACATCAGGATGGGGGTCGGACACTTGGCCATGATCTCGCGCACGGCGCTGATGCCGTCGAGCACCGGCATTTCAATGTCCATGGTAATGACGTCGGGCCGCAACTGCTGCGCCTTGTCTACCGCCTCCCGCCCGTTCTGGGCCGTGTCGATCACCGTCATCAGGGGATCCTGATTGATGATTTCGCTGACCCGACGGCGGAAGAAACTCGAATCGTCGACCACTAATACCTTGACTGCCATTGTTATTCTTTTAACTCCTTGAGCCTGGCGCTCAGTGGCGACGGGCATAGGCCTTGAGCAGGCTGGGCACATCCAGAATGAGGGCGATGCCGCCGTCGCTGGTAATCGTGGCGCCGGCCATGCCGGGGGTACCTTGCAGCAGGTTGTCCAGGGGCTTTATCACCACCTCTTCCTGACCGATGAGGTTGTCTACCACGAAGCCCACCTGCTGGGTCCCTATCTGGACGATGACCACGTGACCCTGGTCCTGGCGGGCCGTCTTGCCGGCACCGCGTACCAGCCACTTGTGCAGGTAGAACAGCGGAATCGCCTTGTCACGGACGATGATGGTGAGCTGGCCATCCACCACGTTGGCCTTTTTCAGATCCAGGTGGAAAATTTCATTCACGCAACCGAGGGGCAGGGCGAAGGTCTGCTGACCCACCTCCACCATCAGGGTCGGCAGAATGGCCAGGGTCAGGGGAACCTTGATCTCGAGACGGGTGCCCTTGCCCCAGGTGGAATCGATGTGTACCGAGCCATTGAGGCTGACGATGCTGGTCTTCACCACGTCCATGCCCACTCCACGGCCGGAGATGTCGGAGATCTCCGACTTGGTGGAGAAGCCGGGGGCGAAGATCAGGTTGTAGGCATCGTTGTCGCTCATGCGCGCCGCGCTGTCAGCATCGAGCACGCCACGGCTGATGGCGATGGACTTGAGCTTCTCCGGGTCCATCCCTGCGCCGTCATCCTCGATGCAGAGCAGAATGTGGTCCCCTTGCTGGGAGGCGCTCAGGGTGATGGTGCCCTGACGGGGCTTGCCCGCCTTCTCGCGCACGTCCGGCATCTCGACGCCATGGTCGCAGGAGTTGCGCACCAGGTGAACCAGGGGGTCGGCCAGGGCCTCCACCAGGTTCTTGTCCAGATCCGTGTCCTCACCCACCATCACCAGCTCGATCTCCTTCTTGAGGGTACGAGCCAGATCGCGCACCACGCGCGGGAAGCGGCCGAATACTTTCTTGATAGGCTGCATGCGGGTCTTCATGACCGCGCCCTGCAGATCGGCGGTCACGACGTCGAGGTTCGCGACAGCCTTGGACATCTCTTCGTCATTGCTGGCGATGCCGAGGCTCACCAGGCGGTTTCTCACCAGCACCAGTTCGCCCACCATGTTCATGATGACGTCCAGGGTCTTGGTATCCACCCGCACCGTGGTATCGCTCTGTACCGCACTGCTCTCGGCGGGAGCGGCCTGCTTGGCAGGGGCGGCCTTGGCTGGCGCTGGGGGCTCTGCCGGCGCGGGTTTGGCGGCCACCGGCGCCTTGGGCGGCGTCACCGGGGCTGCGGGGGCAGCGGGTGCCGGGGCCTTGGGTTCGGGAGCTGGCGCAGGAGCAGACGCCAGACTGTGCTGGGGCGCCTGGCCACGGCCGTGCAGTTCATCCAGCAGGCGCTCGAACTCATCGTCGTCGATGAGCTCGTCCACCTCTTTCTGGACCGACTGCAAAGGTGCCAGATCGGGGGCACCACCGTGCTGGCCCTGACCATGGAGCTGGTCGAGCAGGGCTTCGAATTCGTCGTCTGTGATGTCACCTGAACCGCTCAGCACGGGGGCGGCAGAGACCGTCGGCGCTTTGCCGACACCGTGCAGCTCATCGAGCAGGCGTTCAAATTCGTCGGCGGAGATCTCGTCAATGGAGCCACCGCCATTGACGGCGACAGGCGCCACCTCGGCGATGACCTCGGGTTCTGGTGCGGGTTCGGGCTCAGGCTCCGGCTCTGGCTGGGCCGCCACGCTGGCGGTACGCAGCTGCTCCTGCCCTTCCGGCTTGCACAGCTCGTGCAGATCGTGCAGCAGATCGGGAGAGGCGGGGCTTATCTCTTCGCGGTTCTGGACCTGGGCAAACATGACGTTGATGGCATCCAGCGCCTGCAAGATGACATCCATCAGCTCGGCACTGAGGGTCCGCTTGCCGTTGCGCAGCATGTCGAACAGGTTCTCGGCACCGTGACAGACATCCACCAGTTCGGTGAGAGAGAGGAAACCCGCTCCCCCCTTGACGGTGTGGAAGCCGCGGAAGATGGCGTTCAACAGGTTCTTGTCATCGGGCCGCTTTTCCAAGTCGACCAGTTGTTCAGACAACTGTTCCAATATTTCTGATGCTTCGACCAAAAAGTCTTGCAGTATGTCTTCATCAACTTCGAAGGCCATGCGTCACTCCATTAGAATCCCAGGCTAGACAGCAGATCGTCCACATCATCTTGACCATTGACCACATCTGAGCGGGTCTGCGGGTTCATGATGGGGCCTTCCGCCTCGATGCCGCTCGCTGGCAGGCTACGTGCCGAATTGTCGCTAACGCCCTCACCGAACATGGTCAGCATCTCTATCAACTTCGTTTCAACTTCCTGCACCAGTTTGATCACCTTGCGGATCATCTGACCGGTCAGGTCCTGGAAATCCTGAGCCATCAGAATTTCCGTCAGCAGTTGTCGTAACTTATCGGCATCCGTCTCAGAAGCCTTAATAAAATCATTCAGTTGATGGCACAGTGCCTTGAATTGACCCAGCTCGAGATCCCGGCTCATCAGGGCATTCCAGTTGGGCATGACCAGCTGAATGTTGTCGTTGAGTCGATCGGCGATGGGCAGACTGGCCTCGACCGCATCCATGGTGCGATTGGCCGCCTTGTCCGTCATGTCGATGACATAGCTCAGACGCTCCCGGGCATCCGGGATCTCATGGGTGGCCAGGTCGGGGATCCTGGGATCCAGGCGAAAATCCTGCAATGAATTGTGCAATTGGCGGGTCAGCTGCCCCACCTTGTCAAACAGGGCCGCCGCGTTGGGGGCGCACACATCGGCGAGGATGGTATCGGCCTGTTCAAACTCTTCCCGCTCCAGGTGGGCAACCAGCATCCTTGCCTGGTCAAGCGAGATCATGGCACTCGTTTTGGCCTTCATCCCTGCCGCTCCTTAGCCGATACGTTCAAAGATTTTGTCGAGCTTCTCTTTGAGGGTGGCAGCGGTGAACGGCTTGACGATATAGCCATTGACCCCGGCCTGGGCGGCTTCGATGATCTGCTCGCGTTTGGCTTCGGCAGTCACCATCAGAACCGGCAGGTGCTTGAGCTTGTCGTCGAGGCGAATCGCCTTGAGCAGGTCGATGCCCTGCATACCGGGCATGTTCCAGTCGGTGACCACGAACTGGAAGTCGCCATTTTTCAGCATCGGCAACGCCGTGTTGCCATCGTCTGCTTCATGGGTATTGTTGTATCCCAGGTCACGCAGCAAGTTCTTGATAATCCGGCGCATCGTTGAAAAGTCATCGACGATGAGGATTTTCATGTTCTTGTCCAAAGTTCCTCCTAAATAGCCGCCAAGACGGCTCACTTACATGATGCAGATCGCAGGTTTTATGGTGCGGATTATGCCTTAGAGTTGTGCTCCAGTGTAGCCAGTACAACCACTTATAAATTCCAATCTCGCAAACGGGCGCGCAGCCTGTGCATGGCCTGACTATGAATCTGGCTCACCCGAGACTCACTTACACTCAATACTTCACCGATCTCGCGCAGATTCAGCTCTTCATCGTAATAAAGGGAGAGCACCAGCGCCTCCCGCTCCGGCAGGCGGGCGATGTGCTCCGCCAGGGCCCCCTGGAAGCGTTCAGCCGCCAGATCGTCGAATCCTCCCTGACCGTTGCCTTCATCGGGATGACCGATGACATCTTCGCTGACGCCCAGATCCTCGATGCCGATGATCTTGCCGCATGAAACATCCTGCAGCATGGCATGGTACTCCCCGAGGGACACCCCCATATTGGCGGCCACCTCGGTGTCTCTGGCATCCCGGCCATGGGCCTGCTCCACGTTCTCGATCGCTTCAGCGATGGCACGGCTGTTGCGGTGCACCGAGCGGGGCACCCAGTCCCCACGGCGGATCTCGTCGAGCATGGCACCACGGATGCGGATGCCGGCATAGGTTTCAAAGCTGGCGCCCTTGCTGCCGTCAAAGTTGCGGGAAGCTTCGAGCAGCCCAATCATACCTGCCTGGATCAGGTCATCCAGCAAGACACTGCTTGGCAGGCGAGCCAATAAATGCTGGGCAATCCGCTTGACCAGCGGAGCGTGTCGCTCGACCAGCACGTAGGAATCCTGATGACGCAAGTATGCTTGGGCTTTATTCACGGGAGTCTTCCTGTGTTATGACCGGCTTTTGCAACAAGTTTTCCAGGAAAAATTCGAGGTGGCCGCCCGGCTGATTCGGGATGGGCCAGCTCGCCGCCTTGTTCGCCAGGGCACGAAATGCCAGGGCGGCAGGGGATTTTGGAAACGCCTCAACTATCAGTTTCTGCTTGCGCACCGCGGCCCGCAGGTTGGTGTCGTAAGGCACGCAGGCCACCAGCTCCAGGGAGGTATCCAGGAAGCGGTCGGTGACCCGGGTCAGCTTGGCGAACAGCTCCTGCCCCTCGCGCAGAGAGCGGACCATGTTGGCCACCACCTTGAAGCGGAATACACCGTGATCCTTGGAGAGGATCTTGATGAGCGCGTAGGCATCCGTGATGGAGGTGGGTTCATCGCACACCACCACCATGATGTCCTGGGCGGCACGGGTGAAACTCAGCACCATGTCGGAGATCCCCGCCGCCGTGTCCACCAGCAACACGTCCACCTGGGTCTTCATCTCGCTGAAGGCGCGGATGAGCTCGGCATGTTGTACCGGGGAGAGCTCGACCATGGACTGAGTGCCCGAGGTGGCTGGCACTATCATCATGCCGTAGGGCCCCTCGACGATGATGTCGTCCAGGGTGCATTCCCCCGCCAGCACATGGGAGAGGTTGCGATGCACCCTCAGCCCCAGCATGACGTCGACGTTGGCCAGACCAAGGTCGGCGTCCAGCACCAACACCCGCTTGCCCTGGGCGGCCATGGCTCCCGCCACGTTCAGGGTCACGTTGGTCTTGCCGACGCCCCCCTTGCCTCCGGACACGGCGATCACTTTCACTCGATTGTTTTGACGCATTTTGCGCAGACCACTCGCCTGATCCATATACATGTTACTCATAAAACTCCGAATCTTCGGATTCGCCAAAACCCGATCCCCAGAAATAGGGATCTTCTGCTTCCCGTTCCAGCGACCCCATGGCGGCACCGACCAGCAGCGCCGCGTTGGCAACTTGAATATCTTCCGGCACCCGTTGCCCGTCGGTGATATAACTGATGGGCAGGGCGTTTTGAATGCACACGTTGATCACTTCACCCAGATTCAGGCTCTCGTCGAGCTTGGTCAGAATGCAGCCGGAGAGCGGAATGCGCCGGAAGTGATCCACCGCCTCCTGCATCACCCGTCGCTGGGAGGTGGCCGACATGACCAGATAACTGCGGATGCGCACCTTGGCATTCTTCACCAGGGTGTCGAGCTGTTCGGTCAGGCGGATATCCCGCTGACCCACCCCGGCGGTGTCGATGAGCACCAGCCGGCGATGGCGGAACTGATAGAGGGCACTGGCCAGCTCTTCGGCGTCCCGCACCTGACGCACCGGGCAACCCATGATGCGACCATAGGTCTGCAACTGTTCGTGGGCCCCGATCCGGTAGTTGTCCGTGGTAATGAGCGCCACCTGCTCGGCGCCATACTTCATGGCAAAGCGGGCCGCCAGCTTGGCGATGGTGGTGGTCTTGCCCACCCCGGTCGGTCCGAGCAGGGCCACCGCCCCTCCCTGACGCAGGATCTCGTCCTCGCTGATCTTGAGCTGGGCCGTCAGCACCTCGGCCAGTTGGGCCATGGCCTGATGGATCGGCATGTCTTCGGGGATGAGGCCCGCCAGTTGATCGGCGAAGGCATCGTCGAACCCCATCTTCTTGAGTTCCTTGATGAGCAGGGCGCGCATGGGTTCGCGGCGCTCCACCTCCTGCCACATCAGGCCGGAGATCTGGTGCTCCAGCAGCTTGCGGATGCTGGCCATCTCCTTGCGCATCCCCTCCATCTCCTGATCCCGCTGGGCTGACTGGGTCTGGCGCGGGGCGGCGGCAGGACGGGCCTTGGGCTTGGCGGGTTCGGGAGCGGCGCCCCACTGGCCCTGTTCGGCCAGGGTTCTGGGAGCACTGGCCGCGCCCGCCAGTCCGGCGGACTGGGTGCCGGCAGCGCCATTGGCGGGCCAGGAGGCCGAAGCTGGCTGACCGTTGCCTCCGTTGCCAGACCATGATCCCGGGGCGCCATTGCCACCCGCCGGGTTGGCCGGATTGAGCTTCTGCTGGCGTGCCAGCAGGGCCGCCAGGGTATCGGCGTAGTATTCGTTCTGTTCCTTGGGTGGCGCCGACCTCGTCATCTGCTTGCCCGCAGACGAGATATTGACGCTCTCTTCATTCAACTGACGGCGAACCGGCGCGTCTTTGGGCCCCGGTACCTGGGATTGATAATCGACGGCCGCGACTATCTCCACCCCACCGGTGACCTTTTTGTTGGACATGATGACGGCATCGGGTCCGAGAGTCTCCTTGACCTCGGCCAGCGCCGTGCGCATGTCTTTGGCAAAAAACCGCTTAATCTTCACCCGTCATCTCCGCTAACTAGCCCTGTCCCACCGCACTGACGATGCGGATCTGCTTGTCGTCAGGCACTTCCTGATAGGACAGCACGCGTAATCCAGGAATGGCATTCTTGACAAATTTCGCCAGGGTATTGCGCAATATCCCCGATGTCAGAAGCACGGCCGGCTGGCCTTCCAGTTCTTGTCGTTGAGTGGCTTCCACCAGGGAGCGTTGCATCCGCTCCGCCAGTCCCGGTTCGATACCGGCGCCATCTCCCCCACCTGCTTGCAGGGATTGATGCAATATACGTTCCAGTTCTGGTGACAAGGTGATCACCGGCAGCTCGGGCTCGGGGCCGGCAATCTCCTGCACAATCAATCTGCGCAGGGCGATCCGGCAGGCTGCGGTCAGCACTTCCGGGTCCGGGCTGCGGGGCGCATATTCCACGAGGGTCTGCAGGATAGTGCGCATATCGCGAATTGGCACGCCTTCATTGAGCAAATTCTGCAATACCTTCACCAGGTTGCCCATGCTGATCACCTCGGGAACCAGTCCTTCCACCAGCTTGCTCTGATGCTTCCCTATCATGTCGAGCAGTTGTTGCACCTCGTCATGACCCAGCAGCAGCGCCGCATGGTTGGAGAGGATCTGGCTCAGGTGGGTAGCCACCACGGTGGCCGCATCGACCACGGTGTAGCCAAGGGTCTGGGCCTGGGAGACCTGCTCCTTGGCGACCCAGACCGCCTCCAGCCCGAACGCCGGGTCCTGGGTAGCGATACCGTGGATCTGGCCGAACACCTGCCCCGGGTTGATGGCCATCTCCTTGTCGTGATAGACGGTGGCTTCCCCCGTGCTCACGCCCATCAGGGTGATGCGGTACTGGTTGGGTGCAAGATCCAGGTTGTCGCGAATGTGGACGGCAGGCACCAGAAAGCCCAGCTCCTGGGAGAGCTTCTTGCGCACCCCCTTGATCCGGTTGAGCAGCTCGCCCCCCTGATTCTTGTCCACCAGAGGTATCAGCTGATAACCCACCTCCAGGCCGATGATGTCCACCGGCATGACGTCGTCCCAGCTGAGATCCTTCTGCTCCACCGGGGCATCCCCCTGGGCCGGCATGAGTTCGCCGCTCGCCGCCTTCGCCTTGTTCTGCTTCTCGCGGCGCAGCAGCCACCAGGCGCCCGCCGCCGCCACCGCCCCCAAGCTCAGGAAAGCCAGGTGCGGCATGCCGGGTACGCTGCCCATCATCAGCAGGATGCCGGCGGAGATCACCAGCGCCTTGGGATTTTCGAACAGTTGGCCGAGTACCGCTGTCCCCATGTCCTGGTCGGTATTCTGACGGGTAACGATGATGGCCGCGGCAATGGAGAGCAGGAGCGAGGGGATCTGGGCGACCAGACCGTCACCGATGGCGAGCAGGGTATAGACCTGGGCCGCTTCGCCGAAGGTGAGCTGGTGCTGCATCATGCCGATGATGAAGCCGCCGATGATGTTGATGAAGAGGATCATGATGCCGGCGATGGCATCCCCCTTCACGAATTTGGAGGCACCGTCCATGGAGCCGTAGAAGTCCGCTTCCTGAGTCACGTCCTGACGGCGCTTCTTGGCCTCTTCCTGGTTGATGAGACCGGCGTTCAGGTCCGCATCGATGGCCATCTGCTTGCCGGGCATGGCGTCAAGGGTGAAGCGGGCGCTCACCTCGGAGATCCGGCCCGCACCCTTGGTGACCACCACGAAGTTGATGATCACCAGGATCATGAAGACGATGATGCCCACGGCATAGTTGCCGCCGATCACCACGTTGCCGAACGCCTCGATCACATGGCCTGCCGCCGCGCTGCCGTTGTGGCCTTCCAGCAACACCACCCGGGTGGAGGCAACGTTGAGGGCGAGCCGCAGCAGGGTGGCGATCAGCAAGACGGTGGGGAAGGCGGCAAATTCCAGGGGGCGGCGGGTATAGACCGCCACCAGCAGCACCACGATGGAGAGGGCGATATTGAAGGAGAAGAGGATATCCAGCATCAGGGGCGGAATGGGGAGTACCACCATCCCCAGAGAGGCCAATACCAGCAGCGGCGTCCCTACCCCTCTGCTGAGCAGCCACTTGTACTCTTTGAAACGGCCCAGTCCCGCTTTGAATCCCATCGTGCATCTCAATGATAAACTGCCAATAGCGGATTAAAGCAAATATCAAGCCAAGGATTCAATGCATTGATTTATATGGTTTTTATTTTAACGCTGTCAGAAGTCCGTCGTTGGCGTCACGGGGAATGGTGACAGGGGGGAAGCTGCCTTCACCAAGCAGGCCAAAGGCCAGCCCAGGCCATGGGGCGAGGCGACGCGCCTCGACAGGGAGATTGCGGCCTTGTTTGCGACACAGGGAGAGACCGGATGGTGGGGCCATCCCACCGCTTTATTTGCGAAACGCGGGGGCACAAGGGAGAGAACCCGGGATCAGGCTGCCACCCCTGCGTTATTTGCGAAACTCGGGGGGAATGGGCAGATCCGTGGCGATGGGGGTCGGGCGCCGGCCGCGACCACGGCGGAACTTCTTGAGCTGATAGACATAGGCCAGCACCTGGGCGACGGCGGCGAAGAGCCCCTCCGGGATCTCCTGGCCAATCTCGGTGGCGTGGTAAAGGGCCCGGGTGAGCGGCGGGGAGGACATGACGGGGATGTCGTATTCGCGCCCGATCTCCCGGATCTTCATCGCCACCTCGTCGACCCCCTTGGCCAGTACCTTGGGCGCCGCCCCCGGCTTGCCCGCATCGTATTTGAGCGCCACCGAGTAGTGGGTCGGGTTGGTGATGATCACATCGGCCTTGGGGACATCCCCCATCATGCGGCGCATGGCCATCTGCATCTGCAACTGGCGTATCCGCCCCTTGACCTCGGGCTTGCCTTCGCTGTCCTTGAACTCGTCCTTGATCTCCTGCTTGGTCATCTTCAGCTGGCGATTGTGGTTCCAGCTCTGGAACGGCACATCGATGGCGACAATGGGGATCAGGGCGCAGCAGAGGATGATCAGCATCCAGAGCAGCAGGTCCAGGGCATCGACGATGCCGCCGGGAAAGCCCTCGAGAGAGAGATTCAGCAGATGGTTGAACTGGCTTGATAGCATCCACCAGGCGAACAGACTGATAAACACCACTTTCGCGATGGATTTGACAAGTTCCACCAGGGATTGCACCCCGAACATCCTTTTGATGCCGCTCAGGGGGCTCAGCTTGCTCCACTTGGGCAGCATGGCCTCGGAGGAGAAGTTCATCCCGCCGAGCAGGGTGTTGCCGACGAAGGCGGCGATGATCACCAGCATGAACAGCAGCCCCAGAGGCTGGATCAGCTCCCCCAGCAGGGCGGGCACCATGGCCCCCATGGCATTGGGGTCGAACGCCTGGTCCCGGTCCAGGGTAAAGCCCATGGTGAGCACCTTGATCATGGCCCCTGCCAGACTCTCCTTGATCATCAGGAGGCCGAACACGGTCGCCAGCAGGACGCTGGCGGTACCCAGCTCCTTGGAACGTGCAATCTGCCCTTTTTCCCGGGCCTGTTGCAGTCGTTTGCCCGTGGGTTGCTCTGTGCGTTCCTGATCGGTATCAGCCATGCTGGCCTCCTGCCGGCATCAGCCGACTGGCGGCCCGCCAGAGTGGCGTCAAAAGGGCCGCAACCGGGAGGGCCTCAGTCATGCTGGCCCCCGAAGCACTGGACGTTGATGAGCTCGCAGCTGGTCTCCTGCACCCGCTCCCAGAGCGCGTCGAAGTGCCCCATGAAGCCACCGATGGTGAGCCAGAGGATGAACAGGCCCGACATCATGCTCACCGCAAAGCCGATGCTGAAGATGTTGAGCTGGGGGGCCGCACGGGTCATCACCCCGAACGCGAAGTTGATCAGCAGCAGGGCGATGATGGCCGAGAGCGCCATCACCAGAGAAGCCTGATACATGACCCCGAGAAAGCTCACCAGGCTGCGGATGGCAGGCAGGGTGAGCCCGCTGTCAGATACCGGCAGGGTTTCGAAACTCAGCACCACCATGCGCAGCATCAGCAGGTGGCCGTCCACCGCGAGAAACACCAGGGTCGCCAGCATCAGGTAGAACTGGCCCACCACGGGAGCCGACTGGCCGTTCATGGGGTCCACCAGGGTGGCAAAGCCCAGGCTGGTCTGCATGGCGATGACCTGACCCGCCATCACGAAGGTCTCCAGCAGGAACTGGGTCATGAGGCCGAGCGCGATGCCGATGAGCAGTTGCTGCCCCAGCACCAGGAAGCTGCCGAGGGAGAAGAGCTCGATCTTCGGCATGGGGGGCAGCAGGGGGGCGATGATGAGGGTGATCGCCAGCGCCAGGCCGATGCGGATATGGGCAGGGGCGAGCCGGCTGCCAAAGACCGCCATCACCATCAGGAGACTGCTCACCCGGGCCAGGGGCCAGAGGATGGAGGAGAGCCACTCCATGATGAGCGCCGTGGTGTAGGTCATGACAGCAACACTCCCGGCAGGGGCAGGCCAACGGGAGGACGCAGGCACCGGTCTGCCAGAGCGAAAGGGTGGCCCTTGGCTGGCATCAGCCCACCACCTCGGGGATCTGGCTCACCATCAGCTGGAAGAAGTCCATCAGACTCTGCAATCCCCAGTGAGCCCCCGCCCCCAGGGCCAGCAGGGTGACCACCAGACGGGGCAGGAAGCTCAAAGTCTGTTCGTTGATGGAGGTGGCGGCCTGGAAGATGGCGACCACCAACCCCACCATCAGGCTCGGCAGGATCACGGCGCACACCATGATGGTCACCAGCCAAAGCGCCTCGCGAAAGACGTCGACGAAGGTTTCAGGACTCATTGCTCGCTCCTTGTGATGGGTTTGCCCAAGGCCGCATCCTCCCGGCCTCCTCCTTCGAGAGAAAGAGAGGCCTCGCGCCCTCCCCGAGTGAAGGGGAGAGCCAGGGGGAGGGTCTGCCCTCCCCTAACCACCCGAGCCCAGCCCGAAGCTGGTGGCCAGGGAGCCCAGAATAAGGTTCCAGCCATCCACCATGACGAACAGCATCAGCTTGAACGGCAGGGAGACCAGCATGGGGGAGAGCATCATCATCCCCATGGCCATCAGGATACTGGCGACCACCAGATCGATGACCAGGAAGGGCAGAAACAGCATGAAGCCTATCTGGAAGGCGGTCTTGAGCTCGCTGGTGACAAAGGCCGGGATCAGCACCCGCAGCGGCACGTCCGCAGGCTCGGCTACCTGCACGTTCGCTATCTCCATGAAAGTATTGAGATCCTTGACCCGGGTCTGGGCCAGCATGAACTGGTGAATGGGCAGCTCCGCCTTCTCCAGGGCCTCCTTGGCCCCGATGGTCTCGGCCAGATAGGGCTGCAACGCCTCGTTGTTGATGCGATCCAGCACCGGCGACATGATGAAAAACGACATGAAGAGGGCGATGCCGATCAGCACCTGGTTGGAGGGGCTCTGCTGCAGACCGATGGCCTGGCGCAGGATGCCGAGCACCACGATGATCCGGGTGAAGGAGGTCATCATGATCACCATGGCCGGCAGGAAGGAGAGCGCGGTCATCAGCGCCAGCACCTGCAGGGTCAGACTGTACTCCTGACTGCCATCCGCCATGGTCTTGACGGTGAGTGCCGACATGCCGTCCTGGGCCATCGCCAGGGGCGAGAGCACCAGGGAGAGCAGTGCCAGCCACCGGGTCCAGTTAACGTTTTTCATGCTTGCCCATCAGTTTGCCCAGTTGCTCGGAGAACGCCTGGGGCTGGCTCTCGTCCAGCGGCTCCTCCAGGCGATAGAGGAAGTTGACCTGCTGCGGCGTCACCCCGACCAGCAGCTGCTGGCCGCCCACCTTGACCACCATCAGCTTCTCCTTGTAGCCAAGGGGCAGGGTGGCGATGACCTTCATCTGGCCCCCTCCCATCACCTGGGAAAGCTTGCTCTTCTTGAGCAGGAAGCCCAGCACCAGAATGAGGCCGATCACCATCAGGCTGGAGAGCAGCCAGGAGGTGAGGCTGGGGGGATTCGCCCCTACCCCCGGGTTGGCCAGGGCTGGCAGGGAAAACAGCCACAACGGGAGCACACGGATCATTTGAGCTTCTTGATCCTTTCAATCTGGCTGATGACGTCGGTAAGGCGGATACCGAACTTGTCGTTCACCACCACCACCTCGCCGTGGGCGATCAGGGTACCGTTGACCAGCACGTCCAGGGGCTCACCCGCCACCCGATCCAGCTCCACCACCGAGCCCTGGTTCAGTTGCAGCAGGTTGCGAATGCTGATCTGGCTGCGGCCCACTTCCATGGCGATGGTCACCGGGATGTCCAGAATGGTGTCCAGCTTGCGCCGCTCTTCGGCGCTGATGGGGGCTTCGTCCTTCAACTCCTCCAGGGGGGCAGGCTTGGCTTCGGCCGTGACCTGCTCCTCCAGTGCGGCCGCCCAGGCGTCAGCCATCAAATCCTGCTCGTCATCGGTTCCGCTCATCTTCAATTCCTCAGTGTTGCAACACCTCCCCGGGGGGAGGATCAATCAGGGTGTTTGTCAGAGATGCTTCGCTCAAGCTCTTCCAGCTCGGCTTCGCCATCAATGCGCACGCCCCCGCGGGTCACCAGATGCATCTCTGTCTTGACCCCGTCAGGGCGCTTGATTTTGTCGGTGATCTTGAGCGCCACGTTCTCCTTGGTGCGCCCCATCTTGGCGTGGAAGGTGGGCAGATCCTCCACAAAGACCAGCAGGTTCTCCGGCATCTCCACCGGGATGATGTCCCCGGGTCTGAGCTCCATCAGCTCACGCAAGGAGAGCTCGGTCTCCAGCAGCTTGGCCTTGAGCTCCACCTTGACGTCCATGATCTCGTCGCGCAGGGCCTTGCTCCAGCGCACGTCGGTATCCCCCTTGTCGCTCTGCACCCCCGCATCCAGCAGTTCGCGGATGGGTTCCAGCATGGAGTAGGGCATGGCCACGTGGAAGTCGCCGCCACCGCCGTCCAGCTCGATGTGGAAGGAGCTCACCACGATCACCTCGGTGGGGCTGACGATGTTCGCCATGGCCGGGTTCACTTCGGAGTCGAGGTATTCAAAGCCCACGTCCATCACCGGCGCCCAGGCATCTTTGTAGTCCTCGAACACCAGCTTGAGCAGCATCTGGATGATGCGCCGCTCGGTGGGGGTGAATTCCCGCCCCTCGATCTTGGCGTGGTAGCGGCCATCACCGCCAAAGAAGTTCTCCACCAGGATGAAGACGAGCCGCGCCTCCATGGTGATGAGCGCCGTCCCCTTGAGGGGGCGGAAACGCACCATGTTCAGGCTGGTGGGCACGAACAGGGTGTGGACATATTCGCCAAACTTGAGCATCTGCACGCCGTTGATGGAGACCTCGGCGGTGCGCCGCATCATGTTGAACAGGCTGATGCGCATGTGGCGGGCAAACCGTTCGTTCACCAGCTCCAGGGTCGGCATGCGGCCGCGGACGATGCGGTCCTGGGAGGAGAAGTCGAACTGGGCGATACCGGGATCCCCGGCAGCTCCCAGCTCCTCCTCCTCGACATCGTCGACGCCGTGCAGCAGGGCATCAATCTCGTCCTGACTTAACAGATCGCTCACGCTTCACCTTTCATTGCATGACAAAGCCGGTAAACAGCACTTGTTCGATTACGGGAGAAGAGACCAGGTCGTTCAGCACCCGGCGGCACTCTTCCAGCGAATCCTGACGCAGCTTCTCCTTGCCCTCGAAGGTCATCAGCTGTTCGGCGGTCGCCGAGCTGAAGACCCGCAGCAAGGTGCCTTCGATCAGGGGAATGTTCTGTTTGGCCAGGGTTTCGTCGGCGGTGCCGCGCACCATCAGCTGGATCTTGATCTGCACCAGCCGATCCCGCTGGCCTCCCGCCACGTTGAACACGAAGGGACGGGGCATGCCCACATAGAGCGAGGGCTGGGGCGTGTTCGCCTCCGGCTTGGCCTCGCTTTTTTCGGCAGCGGGCTCATCCCCACCGGCGAGCATGAACCAGGCGCCGGCGCCACCCCCACCAAGGAGCACGACGGCCAGGGCGACTATCATGATCAGCTTCTTTTTCTTGCCTGCCGCCGGATCCTTCAGCGTCAGTTCGTTATCGTCTGCCATCCCTTGTCCACCCTAGTCTCAAACTTGTTCGGTATCATAAACTTACTTAAGAATGCATCAAGCATAGAAATCGATTCCGGCATCGTTTGCCGATTCCACCAGCAGCGTGAGGTTGCGAGCGCTCCCCTCGGCCTCTCTGCCATCGCTGCCGCCACCATTTCCCCCCTGTCGCCCCTGGTCACCGAAACCGGACTGACCCTGGGAGGATGACTGCCCCTGCTGCTGGAAGGCTTGCTGCTGCGCCTGTTGTTGCACCACGGTCTGGCCGAGCTGGATCCCCTGCCCTGCCAGCATGTCGCGCAGGCGCGGCATGGCCTGCTCCAGCATCTCACGGGTCTGGCCATGCTGCACCACGAAGTGCACGCTGGCCTGGCTGGAGGCATCCATCTGGATTTGGATCTTCATCTTGCCAAGCCCCAGGGGGTCTAGCTGGATCTCCGCCTGCTGCAGCTTGTCCGCCAGCATCAGGTTCACCTTGTGGTGCAGCTGCTCGGGGGCCTCAGGGGTCGCCAGCTTGAGGTGGGGCAGGCTCTGAGGCTCCCGTCTGACGGTCGCCTCGGCCAGCGGTCTGTTCTCGCCGACCTGGCTCTGTGCCTGATGCAAAGGCTGGCTCACCTCGGCGGGTTCACTGCCCTTGACCTCCATCCCCGACTGTTTACCCAGCTCATCGAGCCGGGACTTGTCCACCGCGGGCTTCACCGACACGGCAGCGCCGGCGGCCACCACGGGGGCACTCTCCATCTGGTCCAGGCCCGCCGAGAGGGCCGTCAGGGGGGCCTGTGCCCCCTGGGATTCATGACGAGCCAGGATCTGCGGCGCCACCTGGACTGGGGCCGGGTCTTCCGTCGTCACGGGCTGGCTGCTCCCTGCATTCACCGCAGGCTCGGCCCCTGCACGGGCTCCCTGCCCGCTCGCGGCCTCAGCCTGTCTGGCCTCACCGGCGACAGGGGCGTCCTTCTCTGCCCCTGCCGCCGTCGCGGGCGGGGCGGACTCCGGTGTGGCTGCAGGGGCCGGCCCCTGCGCCACCGTCCGGATCACGCCATCGCCATAGGCGCTGGTGGCACGGGAAGCGGTTGCCCCCTGTCCGGCCGACGCCAGGGGATTGGTCACCTGTGCCTCTTGCGATGAGTCAGCCCGGGTGACAGTGGAAGCCTGGGCGTTTTCTCCAGCCACCACTTTGGCGAGCAGGGCGGCACGCTCCTGACCCGAGAGAGGGGGCTCCCCCCCCTTGGCATCCGGCTCCGCTCCCTTGCCTGCCATGGGCTGGCGGGTCACCCCGCCCTGGTCTGCCACGGCAGTGTCATCGGCCAAGGGGGGCTCTTCGGCCCCCAGCGGCAGAGCCCCCTGACCGCTCGGCACGGCGCTGGCGCCTTGGGCCGCACCGGGAGCTGCCTTCGTTTTGTTCCCTTCATGCTGACGCTCTGGCGTCATCTGCGGCAGGGAGGCGCTCCCCTCTGCCGCCTCCACGCCCTCTGCCAACCCCACGTCCTCTGCCATTCCCACCCCCTCTGCCATCCCAGGCGCAGCGGCGCCAGGCGGCAAGGGGTTGCCGTCCACAGGCACCGCCGCCTCACCGGCCATGGCGGGCGATGTCGGGGGCACCACCAGGCTCACATCCTGGCGCAGGGAGGCTTGCAACTGTTGCAGGAAGTCGTCGGGAGGCAGCTCGCCCTCGTCGTCCGCTCCCTTCAAGGAAGACGCAGACTCGGTGGCGGGCTCGTCAGACGCCAAAGATTTGGCAGCCGGGGCAAGCCCCTCCCGGGCGCCCTCGGCGGGCCCCTGGAGTGGTGGATTGCCCTGACTGGCTGGCGCCTTGCCCATCAGCTGGGCCATGGCCATGGCTTGCGAGAAGGCGGCCTTGCCCTCGCCTGACGGCTGCACGCCCCCTTCGCCCCCGACGGTGGGAGCCAGCAGGGTGGCGCTGCCATCGGCAGAAGGCGCCTGGGGGAGAGTGCTAATCAAGGGGGTCTGTATCATGCTGGGATCCCTGACGACGATTCGGTGACGGCCGCACGTGCGGTCATGGCTTGGCCCATCGGCCTCGCATGACCGGAAGAAAGCAAATTACAGGCCAGATTGGTGATAACGACGCAGGATGGCGTAGTCATCCAGCATCTTCTGCTCCTGGCGCTGGGCCTTCTGGCGCACCTTGTCCGCCTTCTTCTCCAGCAGCAGCTCGACCGCCTTGCGCCGCTGCTGGGCTTCGAGCCACTGGGTGCGGCACTCGGCCAGCGCCTCGCGCACCTGCAACACCCCTTGGTACTGCTGGGTCGCCGCGTTTTCGAGCTTGTTGATGAAGGCGTGATACTGGCTGTTCTGCTGGGGGCTGATCCCCTGCAGACCGCGCTCCGTCCACTGCTGGTGGTAGATCTGGCGGTACTGGCTGAGGGCGTTTTGCTGATCCATGAACAGCTTGAGATCCTGCTGGGCCTTGGCAAGCGCCATGGCGGCCTGCTGTTCGGCCTCCTCCAGCCGACTCGCCAGCAACGTCAATCCTTTACTCATAAGGGCTCTCCACCGGTCAACGCATCAGGGGCATGGCCACCAGTTGCAGGGATTGCAGGCCTTCATCGTAGTGAATGACCTCGCGCATTTTCTGCTGCAAGAACTGATCCAGATAGGGTTTCTGGATGATGGCCCGGTCGATGCGCGGATCCGATCCCTGGCTGTAGGCGCCGATGGTGATGAGATCCCGGTTCTGCTGGTAGAGGGAGTAGAACTGCTTGAAGGTGCGCGCCAGCTCCATGTGCTCCGGTGAGGTCACCATGGGCATGACCCGGCTGATGGATTTTTCGATGTCGATGGCCGGATAGTGGCCCGCATCCGCCAGCTCCCGCGCCAGCACGATGTGGCCGTCAAGGATGGCCCGGGCCGCGTCGGCGATGGGATCCTGCAGATCGTCCCCCTCCGTCAGCACGGTGAAAAAGGCGGTGATGGAGCCTTGGCCGTCGCTGCCGTTGCCGGCCCGCTCCACCAGCGCCGGCAATTTGGCAAACACCGAGGGGGGATAGCCCTTGGTGGCCGGCGGCTCCCCCACCGCCAGTGCAATTTCCCGCTGTGCCTGGGCGTAGCGGGTGAGGGAGTCCATCAGCAGCAGCACGTTGAGCCCCTGCTCGCGGAAATACTCGGCGATGGCGAGCGCCGTCTCGCACCCCTTGAGGCGCATCAGCGGCGAGGCATCGGCAGGGGCGGCCACCACCACGGCGCGCTCGCGCCCCTCGGCGCCGAGGATCTCCTCGATGAACTCCTTCACCTCCCGGCCCCGCTCGCCGATGAGGCCCACCACGACGACATCCGCCACCGAGCCCCGGGTCATCATGCCAAGCAGCACGGATTTGCCGACACCGGAGCCGGCGAACAGACCCATGCGCTGACCCCGGCCCACGGTGAGCACGGCATTGATGGCCCGTACCCCCACGTCCATGGGTTGATGGATGGGGCGACGGGCCAGGGGATTGATGCGGTGCTGGGCGAACTGCACCGTCTGAGACGAGAGGATGGGGCCGAGCCCGTCAAGGGGTTGGCCGATGCCATCGATGACCCGGCCAAGCAGACTCATGCCCACCGGGATGCCGTGATCTTCGGTGACGGGCACCACCCGGGCGCCGGGAATGACCCCCTTGAGCTGCTCGCTCGGCATCAAGAACAGGCGATCCCCGGCAAACCCCACCACCTCGGCCTCCTGGGCCCCATCCTGGGTATCGATGCGGCACAGGGAGCCGATGGCGGCGCGGCAGCCGATGGCTTCCAGGGTCAACCCCACCACCCGGGTGAGCTTGCCCGCCACCGGCGGTATGGGGGCCTGCTCGCGAACCCGGTAGCCTTTAAGCCGATCAAGAAGGGGTGCCGTCATGTCGCCTCCGACGATGAGTGCCTGATGATGCCGTCAGCAGGACGCTGCACGACGGGTTCGAACCGGGCCATGGCTCAGCTCGCGTTGTCACGCAGGAAATTGCGCAGCAGCTGATCGATGCGCCCACAGAGGGTGAGATCGATGCTGGAAAGCTCGGTGGCCAGTTGCAGATCGCCGGGGGAGAAGGTGGGCTCGCTTTGCAGCCGCCAGTGGCGCCTGGCGCACTCCTCGGCGCCAAAGGCGGCCTCTACCCGGGTCACGTCCTCCGGGTGCAGCATCAGGGTGACCCCCTGCTCGGCGGCAGGGAGCAGGGCCAACCCCTGCTTGAGGGCCTCCAGCAGCAGCGTGGGGGAGGTTTGCGCCTCATGGCGGATGAGGGCGCGGGCGAGCTGCTGCACCAGGGCGATGAGCTGCTGCTCCACCGCCTCGTCCATCTCGCCAAGGGGAGTGGCCAGGCGTGAGACCAGGGCTTGCCAGCGGGCTATCTCCAGCTCCACCTGCTCCCGCCCCATGGCGAGTCCCTCTTCCCTGCCCTGCTCCAGCCCGGCCTGGTGGCCCTGCTGCAAGCCTTCGAGCTTGCCCTCTTCCAGCCCCTTGGCAAAACCGGCCTCGCGCCCATCGCGCATCCCCTCTTCCCAGGCGGCCTGACGAATCGCCTCCACCTCTTCGGCGGTGATGCTGGGGGCGGGTTCTTCGGGTTGTTCTTCCGGCAGGGCCGCATCGGCCTGCTCCTGACGATACCAGTCAGGAGCCAGCCCCAGGGCATTGGTCTCGACCTCTGCTTCGGTCTCCATCTCTGGCCAGCCCCAGGTCTCAATCTGCGCCGTGTCGGACTCGGGCCTCAGATAGCCGCGCAGTTTGCTGTTCTTGTCATTCATGTGCCGAAGAGACTCCTATCGAGGGCCGGGTACAGGGGCCGACATCATCGCACATTCCATGGCCCATGGCTTAGAGGAACTCTTCGCCACCACCCGCCCCCAGCATGATCTCGCCCGCATCCGCCAGGCGGCGCGCGGTGGAGAGGATCTCCTTCTGGGCGGCTTCCACCTCGGAGACCCGGATCGGCCCCATGGCCTCGAGGTCGTCCGCCAGCATCTCGGCGGCCCGCTTGGACATGTTCTTGAATACTTTTTCCCGCATCTGGTCGTCCGACCCCTTGAGGGCCCGTTGCAGCAGATCCCCGGGCACTTCCCGCAGCAGGGTCTGGATGCCCCGATCGTCCACGTCGATGAGGTTTTCGAACACGAACATCAGATCCTGGATCTGCTGGCTCATCTCCTCGTCCGACTCGCGGATGGAGTCCATCAGTTGCCCTTCGATGTTGGTGTCCAGGTAGTTCATGATGTTGGCCGCCGCCTTCAGGCCGCCCATCTTGGCCGCCTGGGCACCGGCCGCACCGGCGAACTGTTTCTCCATGATGTCGTTGAGCTCCTGCAGCGCCGCCGGTTGCACCTCTTCGAGGTTGGCAATGCGCATCACCAGATCCAGGCGCACCTGCTCCGGGAACTGGCTCAGGATCTCGGCGGACTGCTCCGGCTCCAGATAGGAGAGGACGATGGTCTGGATCTGCGGGTGCTCGTTCTGGATGATGCTGGCCACCTGGCGGGCATCCATCCACTTGAGGGAGTCGAGGCCGCGGGCGCCTGACCCCAGGATGATCTGATCCACCAGGTTGCTGGCCTTGTCCTCCCCGAGCGCCGCCACCAGGGCCTTGCGCACGAAGTCTTCACTGCCGATGCCGATGTTGGTGTACTTCTGGATGTCGTCGATAAATTGACGATGCACCGCCGCCACCCGATCGTGGCTGAAATCCGACATGGAGGCCATGGACATGCCGAGCCGCTGCACCTGCTTGGGCTCGAGGTGACGGAAGATCTGGGCCGCGTCCTCCTCGTTGAGGCTCAGCATCAGCACCGCCGCCATCTCCATGCCCCCCATCTGATCCAGGATCAAACGCTGGCTTTCGGTGATGTCGTTGCCGGTGACCTGGCTTTTATTCTCTTCAGGCATCTTTGGTTACCCATTCTTTGATGACCTGGGCGGCCAGGTCAGGTTCGTTCGCTACCAGGGCGCGCACGGCCTTGAGCAGATCCTCGTCACGGTGCAGGTCAGGCAGCTTGAGCTGACCATCCCGCAGACCGAATACCGGTTCGGCCTCGGCCTGGGCGGCCAGCAGGCTCAGTTCGTCGTCGCCACCCAGCACGGTGTGGTTGTCGAAGTCCAGCTCCCCTTCCGGCTTGGCGTCCGGGTAGAGCAGGCGCTTGAGCATGGGCCGCACCACGGTGACGATGAGCACTATGATGACCAGCACGGAGGCGGCGATGCGCACCGCGCGCCAGAACCAGGGCTGCTCGTAGAGGGGGATGTCGGCCACGGTCTCGAGTTCCGGGCGGTTGAACGGAATGGCGACCACCTCCAGGGTATCCCCCCGGGTCACGTCAAAGCCCAGACCGCCGCTCAGTAGACGGCGCAGGGTATCGAGTTCGGCCTGGCTGCGGGCTTCCCGGGTCACGGCACCGTCGGCGCCGGGGATGGCCTTGTAATCCACCGCCACCGACACCGTCATGCGGCGAATGCCGCCCTGCTGGCGCCGGATGTGGCTGACGGTGGTGTCCAGTTCGAAGTTGCGGGTCGCTTCCTTGCGGGAACGGCCGGAAGAGGCGGTTCCTTCTGCGCCGGCTGCCTGCTCGGGAATGTTGGACGCAGCGGGCGGCTGGTTGGAGAGGGCGCCGGGTACCCCGCCGTTGCTGCCGCTGGCGCTGTTCTCTTCCATGGTCATTTCGGAGCGCACCGCCGGCAAGTCCGGGTTGTAGGTCTTGCGGGTCTGTTCCTGCTGGGAGAAGTCGAGGGAGAGATCCACCTCTGCCGTATAGTTGTCGGCCCCCAGCACCGGGATCAGGATGGCGTCAATTTTTTGTTTGTATTCGAGCTCCTGCTTCTGCTGCATCGCAAACTCCTTGCGGGTCTGGGCAGAGAGGGGATCCTGGGAACCGGAGTTGAGCAGGCGCCCGTTCTGGTCGGTCACGGTGACGCGGGTCGGCTCCAGACCGTGAACGGCGGAGGCGACCATGTCGACGATGGAGTCCACCTCACCCTGGCCCAGGGCGTTGCCCTTGAGGCTCAGGACCACAGTCGCGCTGGGCTTGCGTTCGTTGCGGGCGAACACGTTGTCTTTCGGGATAGCCAGCAGCACCTGGGCCTTGGCGACGTTCTGGAACTGCTCGATGGCGCTCGCCAGCTGGCGCTCGCGGCTCAGTTTCAGGCGCTCGCTCTCCATGCGCTGGCTGACGCCGAAGCTGGAGTCCTTGAGCAGGATGGCTTCGCCGTCGTTGCTGGCGTCGCTGTTGTTGGCCAGACCGGCGCGGGTCAGGCGCAACCGGATGTCCGCATAGTTTTCAGCACTGACCAGCACGCTCTTGCCATCCACCTGATAGGGGATCTTCTGCTGATCCAGGTAATCCAGGGTGGAGACCAGCTCCTGGGTGGTGAAGGTGCCGAGGGGACGCATCTCCGGCTCCTTGCCCCACAAGAGGATGAAGACGGCGATGGCCAGACAGATGGTCAGCCCCAGGATCAGGGTGATCTGACGCAACACATCGGTGTTGGACAGGAAGCCCAGCGCCGAGCTCTTCTGCTCGTGCTCGTCGAGGGCGGCCGCCCCCTCGTTGTTGATCAGCAGATCGCCGTTTTGATCAGTTGCCACGGTTTATGTCCTTGTTGCTGACATGTTCATGATGCTCGGTCGCCATGGGCCCGAGTTACACCGGCATGTTCATGATGGTCTTGTAGGCATCGACCATCTTGTTGCGCACCTGCACCGTCGCCTCGAAGGCGATGGAGGATTTCTGGCCGGCGATCATCACCTGGGAGAGATCCACCGACTTGTCGCCGAGATCGAAGCGGGTACGCAGATCGTTGGCGGTGCCCTGCAACTCGTTGACGTTGTCCAGGGCCTGTTGCAGCATCTGGCCGAAATCCGAGCTGACCGGACGACCGGGCTGGGTCAACGGCGTGGCACCGGCTTCCACCTTGAGGGCCTGCATCTCTTGCATCAGGCTGCTTGCGCTAATTTCCATCTTCCCTTCCCAGACAAATCATTGACACTGACTGGCTTGAAGCAATAAAGGTGCCAACCAGAGTGGGATCTCGAGATCAGGGATAAAAGCGGGGCGCGATCAGGCCGGCGGGCACCGGCCATCCGGGGATCAGGTTGCCGATCCGGGGGGATCGCCCAGCAGCAGCCGCAGGTAACTCAGGTGCAGATCGTAGTGCTCGCCTGCAGGCAGCTTGGCCAGCACCTCGTCGCGCAGGTAGCGGGCCTTCTCCCCCGCCTGCTCGGGGGCCACCAGCCCCACGCTCACCAGCCTGGCGATGATGGCATGGGAAAGCGCCAGGCAGGCCTCGTCGGCCTCCCCCCAACCGAAGGATGCCCCCTGATCACCCTGTGTCAGGCAGGGTTCGAGCGGTGCCACCAGATCCCCCCAGACCCAGAACGCGGCCGGGATCCCCTCCTGCAGGCGCAGATAGATGCTCTGCTTGTCCCACTCCCGGCGGTGGGCAGCCATCCGCTCCTGTTCGGCCTCATGGGTCATCTTGCTCTCCTTGTCGCCGGACTCTGTACGGCGCCCATGAAAAAGAGGGCCCAAGGCCCTCTTTTTACTGCAAGTCCCGACAATTAAACAGAGTGCACCTCGATCTCCTCCAAGAAAAAACGAGTCAGATCGGCAGGGATCACTTGTTCAGGTCATCATCCAGCCAGTACTTGGAGCCCGAGATGTTGGCGTCCAGCAACAGCCCCTTCTCGCCAATCTGGTAGATGGCCATGCCCCCATTGTACTTAGCGGTGAGCTCGGCGCTCTCCTTGCCCGCCACGGCGCCCACCTCGGAGGTGGCTTCCCACCCCTTGCTGACGAAGGCATCGAACCTCGCCTTGTCCTCGAACAGGATCACCTGCTGGTAGAACTTGCCGCCGATCCCGGCCGCAAGACCGGCACCGAACATCTTCATGTAGGTGTGCTTGCCACTGGTGCGATTGACGGCCACCCCGGCCCCCTGATTGGTGTGGATCATCAGGGAGAACTTGCGCGAGTCGAACACCGCATAGCCATAAGCCTTGTCAAACAGCAACTTGGCCGAGGGCTGCTCGTTGAACAGCCGCACCAGGGCGGTATCGGCCATGGTATCGAGGGCGGTTCTCGCCTCCTCCGGGGTCTTGGGCTCGAGCATGGTGTCGAGCTTCTTGTCGGCGGCGGTCAGCCACTCCTTGCCGGTGGCCGCGCTCTCTGCCGTCCAGGCCCCCGCCTTGTTGTAGGCCTCGGCCCCCCAGCTGGACACCGACTCCCAGGTTTCCTTGGAAAAATCGGTGATCCCCTTCCACGCCTCCATGCTGGTATCGCTCACCGCGGTACCGAGTTCGGAGGCGGCCTCCTTCAGCTTTGCCCAGTCGGCCAGACCGGGGGTTGAGGCCAGCGCCAGCGCCAGTGCCGTGGCTATCACCAGGAATCGAATCTTCATTGTTTCCACCCTCTGTGATGAGTCGAAGGTCACAGTAGCAGATCTGGCGCCTGCCCGTTAAGGGCATCCCCCCGGCGCGGGTCAGACGCTGACGCGCAGGGGCTCAACGAAGCCGTTTGCCCTGACCGTCCACCACCTGCTCGCCATCCTCCTTGGCAAACGCCCCTTGCTGCGGGTCGGGCAGGATATCGAGCACCACCTCCGACGGGCGGCACAGCCGGGTGCCGAGGGGGGTGACCACGATGGGCCGGTTGATGAGGATGGGATGGGCCAGCATGGCGTCGATAAGCTCATCGTCGCTGAAACGCTCTTCCGCCAGCCCCAGCGCCTCGTAGGGGGGCACGTTCTTTCGCAGCAGATCGCGCACCGGCATGCCCATGGCGGCGATCAGGGCCACCAGCTCGTCGCGGGAGGGGGGCGTCTCCAGATAGTGGATGATGGTGGGCTCCACGCCGCTGTTGCGAATAAGCTCCAGGGTGTTGCGGGAGGTGCCGCACTCCGGGTTGTGATAGAGGGTGATTGCACTCATTTGCCTGTCTCTCATGACTCAAGTGAATAGAAATGGGTTAGCGGCCATCCGTTAGCGCCTTAGTCCCGCCTCGTACCAGGGTTTGCTGGCGTTGACCACGCGCACCACCAGCAGCATGACCGGCACCTCTATGAGCACCCCGACCACGGTGGCGAGCGCCGCGCCGGAATGAAAGCCGAACAGGCTGATGGCGGCGGCCACCGCCAGCTCGAAGAAGTTGGAGGCCCCGATCAGGGCGGAAGGGCAGGCCACCGAGTGCTTCTCCCCCACCTTGCGGTTGAGCCAGTAGGCGAGCCCTGAGTTGAACAGCACCTGGATCAGGATGGGCACCGCCAGGAGGGCGATGACCAGCGGCTGCTCGATGATGGCGTTGCCCTGGAAGGCGAACAGCAGCACCAGGGTGAGCAGCAGGGCCGCCACCGACCAGGGCTGGATGCGGGTCATGACGCCGTCAAAATGGGCCTGCCCCTTTCTCAGCAAGGCCTTGCGCAGCAGCTGGGCGAGGATGACGGGGATGACGATGTAGAGCACCACCGAGGTGAGCAGGGTATCCCAGGGCACGACTATGCTGGAGACCCCGAGCAGCAGCGCCACCAGCGGAGCAAAAGCAAACACCATGATGAGGTCGTTCACCGCCACCTGCGACAGGGTGAAGTAGGGATCGCCGTTGGTGAGGCGACTCCAGACAAACACCATGGCGGTGCAGGGGGCCGCTGCCAGCAGGATGAGACCCGCCACGTAGCTGTCCAGCTGATCCGCCGGCAGCCAGTCGGCAAACAGCACGCGGATGAAGAGCCAGCCGAGGAAGGCCATGGAGAAGGGCTTGACCAGCCAGTTGATGAAGAGGGTGACCCCAATCCCCTTGAGGTGCCCCCTCACCTGATGCAGGGCGCCAAAATCTATCTTGAGCAGCATGGGGATGATCATCACCCAGATAAGCAGCCCCACCGGCAGGTTGACCCTGGCCACCTCCATGGCGCCGATGGCCTTGAAGAGACTCGGCAACCCCTGCCCCAGACCAATGCCCACCAGGATGCAGAGGGCGACCCAGGCGGTCAGATAACGTTCAAAAAAGCCGATGGCAGGGGCTGCCTTGGCCTCACAGCTTGCAGACATGATGACTCCCGGTGCGATCCACGCTCGCACCCCAGGTTGAATAGATGAATGACACGGCACATGGGCATCGACAGCCCTGGCCCGTTACGACTCGCCGCAGCAGGGCGACGGCCCCTCGGCGCGGGAAGCGCTGCCGGGCCCGGCGGGCAGCAGGCCGCACGCCTCGGGATGACCGGCGCAGCACTCCTCGGTGAGGTAGGCGATCACTCCCAGCATCAGGGGGATGTTGGCGCGGTAGCGCAGAAAGCGCCCCTCCTGCTCCACCGACAGCAACCCGGCGTTGAGCATCCCCTTGAGGTGAAACGAGAGGGTATTGGGGGCGATGTCGAGCTCGCCGGCCAGCTCCCCCGCGACCCGCCCCTCCAGCCCGGCCTTGACCAGCAGCCGCCACACCTCGAGCCGGATCCCGGAAGCCAGCGATTCAAAGACCTTGGTGGCCGTCTCTTTGTTCATGGGTCTCCCCCCTTGGATGCTTTATTTCAACTATACAAGAATTATTGAAATGATCAAAGCGTCACCACCGAGCCCACAT
>NZ_PQLN01000230.1:0-1202 GCF_002919855.1 Aeromonas sp. ASNIH8
TGATCGAGGTTACGGATCGAGATAGCGGGTGCGGCCATGATGATCTACCTGCAAAAGAGAGTAATAGATCAGAACTGCCGATCGCCGTCAAGCACTGAAAATAGCAAAATCAGGTGCGGAATGACGGCTACATCAGTGGTTGGAATCCCAAGTTGTGTATTCAGCTTGATGACTACAGGGCTGACTTCAATCGCTACCTTTTCAAGGGATTACCTTCGACCGTAGCGTTGCAACAAGGTGGTGAATTTAACGAGGCCGACCGCAAGCAAATTATTTACCAATTGAAGTCACAGTTCGACGAAAAAATTGAAGAAGGCGGTAGTCTAGCCTCACATAAAACTACCTGATTACCCATGACCCTCAGCCAGCTTCAAGAGCCGATATGGCATCGGAGGGCTTGCCACGACTGCATGCCCCAATTCAACCAACATGCTCTTGAGGTCAAAACGATGATTAAACCGGAAGCAGTATTCCGCAAGATGCCTTGGTAAATGCTTCGCTCCGAGCGTATGGCAACTGCCCCGCAGCGAGTTTTTCACATTTCCTATCATCGTGTTTACCCAGTTGAATGCCGGATGATCCAGCCAGTCCAGGTTGCCCCCGGTGACAACACCCAGGTGCTCACAATTGGCCTCCTTGACCGCTTTGAAACAGGCCAATCCATCGGATATCACCGCGCTACCACTGGCAATATGCCGTTTTGCCCAATCAGCAACGGACTTGGTTTTGAAACCATCGACCACCGTCATCCGCATCTTGATTGGATGTCCTTCCTTGTTCAGGGCCACTGCTGCCACAAACGGCGTCTTGCCTGCCGCGCCCCGACCCCGTTTGCCACCACGGTGCTCGCCACCCCAGTAGACATCATCGAGCTGAATGATGCCGCTGATGGGCTGCTTGTCATCGGACTCTTTCATGGCTTGCAGCAGCTTGTGCTTGAGCATCCAGGCGGTGTCATATTTGACGTCCAACTGGCGCTTTAGCTCCATCGCTGACAAGCCAGTTTTGGTCTGTGACAGCAGCTGCATCGCCAGAAACCACTTGGTCAGTGGGAGTTTGGTGTTTGCAAAAATCGTGTTTCCAGTCAATGACATCTGGTGACGGCAGTTATTGCATTGCAGCACGCGTGGCCGACTTTTCAGGCGACAGCAGGTCTTGTTGGCGCACTCAGGACAGATGAAACCGTTCGGAAAACGCCAAGC
>NZ_PQLN01000231.1:0-1198 GCF_002919855.1 Aeromonas sp. ASNIH8
GGTAATCCCCCCGAAAAACCAGGGTGCTCATAAGTAGAATTTTCCCGTACCTTGAACGCAGGAGGTTCTACATGAAAACATCACGCTTTAGCGATACCCAGATCATCGCCATCCTCAAACAAGCTGAGGCTGGAGCTCCCGTCCCGGAGCTCTGCCGCGAGCATGGCATCAGCACGACCACCTTCTACAAGTGGCGTTCCAAATTCGGGGGGATGGATGCCTCCCTCATGGCTCGACTCAAGGAGCTGGAGGACGAAAACCGCCGCCTCAAGAAGATGTACGCCGAGGAGCGCCTCAAGGCAGAGATCATCACCGAGGCCATGGCAAAAAAGTGGTAACGCCATCTGCCCGCCGGGAGATGGCGACCAAAGCCGTGACTCACTACGCCATATCCATCCGTCTGGCTTGCCGGATCTTCAAGGTCAGTGAAAGCTGCTATCGCTATCAGCCCGTGCTGGTCGATGAAAACCAGGAAATTGCCGATTGGCTGCTACGTATCACGGCCAGCCAGCGCAACTGGGGCTTCGGGTTATGCTTTTTGTACCTGCGCAACGTCCAAGGCTTTGGCTGGAATCACAAACGGGTATACCGGATCTATCGGGCGCTGGAGCTCAATCTGCGGATAAAACCCAGGAAACGGTTGGTTCGGGCTAAGCCAGAGCCGTTGGCGGTTCCCGACCAGCCTAATCAGTGCTGGTCGATGGACTTTATGCATGACCAGCTCAGCGATGGCCGCTCGGTGCGGCTGTTTAATGTGATCGATGACTTCAATCGTGAAGCGCTGTGCATCGAGGTGGATTTCTCCTTACCCGCCTCACGAGTCAAACGGGCGCTGGAGCAGGTGATCACGTGGCGAGGTAAGCCCGCCATTATCCGATGTGACAATGGCCCGGAATACATCAGCGAAGAGCTCAAGCGATGGGCGAAACAGGAGGGGATAACCCTGGGCTATATCCAGCCAGGAAATCCGCAGCAGAATGCCTACATCGAACGTTTTAACCGCACGGTGCGCTACGACTGGCTGGGCCATTACCTGTTTGAGTCACTGAATGAACTACAGGAGTTTGCCACGAACTGGCTGTGGGTTTATAACCATGAGCGGCCCAATATGGCGCTGGGTGGCTACACGCCGAAACAGCGTCTGGCACAGGCCGCATGACCTCTACTTTTGAATGCCCCTAAAAATGGGGGGATTACC
>NZ_PQLN01000232.1:0-1181 GCF_002919855.1 Aeromonas sp. ASNIH8
AGGTGGTAGGATAGGCATCAACTCAGTCCTTTGGGTGTGGCTTGTTTTGTTTAGCGACTAATCAGATCGCACAAACTGGACTGAGTTCCCTTCCTCCGGTGATCTACTATTCGGAACAGCTATTTAGAAATTGCTGCCTCTCTGAACGTTGTCCATCCAGGTAATTATAAAGAACGAGGTAATCATGGTGGCCGCATCCCAGCCAAAACTATGACTCAGGATTTTGTCATTATTCGGCAAACGGAGGCAGGGAAGCATATATTGAGTCCATATAGCTTCAAATATTCTGATGCGCTGGATCCAGAAATAACATCCCCCCGTGTTGTTAATCGTACATTGGCAAAAGAGCGAATTGCCCTTGAGTATTGGCGTACTCAAAATATTGATCATGTGTTGATAACAGAGAAGAGTTTTGACGCCACCATTATTTACAATTTAGAGTTTCTACGAGAATGTTTTGATGAGGCTGAACTGATTCAGGTTTCGGCAGAATTTTATGCCAATGTTATTGTTCGGTTTAGGCACCACATGATAGCAACCCCTTTATCCACGCTGCTGATGTTAATTCATCAGGTAGCCTATGAACTTAATATTGATAAATTTCAGGTGCAGTGTTTGTTCCAGCACGCAGTTTATACCGGTCGTTTGAATATCGATTTGACACAACGAATCGAGTTATACCGTCCTCTGTCAGTAATACGGAGGTCTAATGCGGGTTAACCAAAAGATCGTGTCTGATACCAAAAATAGTTCCGAGCTGCTGATCATTGATATCTGCTGGGATACAATGCGGCTAGCTGTAACTGAATTGCTACTCGTTTCACCGAAACGGCCATTTACCTTGTCGCTTGACGAAGTTGAAAATGATATTTCTCAAGGGCGTAGACATATAGGGAAGGTGCGAACAAGTCCCTGATATGAGATCATGTTTGTCATCTGGAGCCATGAAAAAGGGTTCATCATGAGTCATCAGCTCACCTTCGCCGACAGTGAATTCAGCAGTAAGCGCCGTCAGACCAGAAAAGAGATTTTCTTGTCCCGCATGGAGCAGATTCTGCCATGGCAAAACATGGTGGAAGTCATCGAGCCGTTTTATCCCAAGGCTGGTAATGGCCGGCGACCTTATCCGCTGGAAACCATGCTACGCATTCACTGCATGCAGCATTGGTACAACCTGAGCG
>NZ_PQLN01000233.1:0-1137 GCF_002919855.1 Aeromonas sp. ASNIH8
ACAGTTAGTTAAGATCTCGACTATTTACAGCTTGGCAACGCAAGGTACAATTAAAATCGTACTTGGCGCCGCTCAACTGATCGATACTTGATCAACTAGCGCAAAGAATGATCATGCGTCGGCCCTGGGCGGTTATCCTTCGCAGTATGCCCACAACAGGCGCACTGCTGGCTCGTGTAGGCCGGCTTTATCGCCAACACCTGACCGCCTCGCCATGCCTGCTTATATTCGAGCTGGCGGCGCAGCTCAAACCAGCCCTGATCTAATATCGAACGATTCAGCCCTGATTTTGCCCGGACGTTGCGCCCCGGCTGGCTGGTCGTGCCCGCTGCTGATTTTGACATGCTGGCAACCTTCAAATCCTCAATGACGATCATCGCGTGGTTTTTGCTGATAGTCGTTGTGACCTTGTGAAGGTAATCGCGGCGGGTATTGGCGATATGTGAGTGCAGCCGCTGGATCTTGGCTTTTTGTTTCTTCCAGTTGCTGCTGAACTTTACCTTTTTGCTCAACTGGCGTTGGAGCCTTGCCAGCTTGGTCTGATTGGTTTTGAAGCTGTTGACGGGCTCAAACACCGTGCCATCTGACAGGGTTGCGAGCTTGGCGATCCCCGCATCTAGCCCGACCATTGAGCCGGAGGGGTGAATTGGCTCAAGCGTCTCCTGCTCGACCTGAAAGGAGATATACCAGTGCCCGGCTGTTTGGCTGACGGTCGCGTTTTTAATTTTCCCTTCAACTGGCTGGGACTGACGGAACTTGACCCACGCCAGCCCGGCAGGCAGCTTCACTCGACCCTTTTCAAGGCGGCAATACTTGTCGAAGTTGACGAACCGGATAGCGTCGCGGTTGTCGCTTTTTTTCTTGAATACGGGTGCCTTGGCGGCGAGTTTCTTATCAAAGCAGCGCATCCACGCGCCATGCAAATCCTTGAGCTTCTGCTGGAGGTTGTCGGTATATGCCTCGGCCAGAAAGGCCATTTCTGGGTCTTTCTTCCAACTGGTGAGCATCCTGTTCAGCTCAAAGGCAGAAGGCAGTTTTTCGCCAGCATCCAGAATGCGTTTGGTTTCTGCCAGCCCGTGATTCCAGACATAACGAGCACAACCGCCCAACTGGCGCAGGCGTTGCGCTTGTTGTTCG
>NZ_PQLN01000234.1:0-1119 GCF_002919855.1 Aeromonas sp. ASNIH8
CGTATCCTCTTTAGTGGAAGCTCTGGGGGCCACGGATGTTCTCGTGCTCTTGCGGTAACTCTGGGTAGCTCAGCGGGCTTGCGGGCAGTTGGTCGCGGCCACTGGTCAGCACCGACTTGAGCTGTTTGAGTCGCACCAGACCTTCCCGGTTGGCCAACTGGCAACAGGCTTCAACCCGTGATGGCGGATACTCCCGGCTAAGACTCAGCAGCCCCAGGCAGAGTCGGTATGCCTGCTCGGCATGGGCTTTCTCTTCCAACCGTTCGCTAACCCAGCACAAGGTGCTCGGTCCGATGTCAGCAGCCCACTGTTTAAGACGCCCTGGGGTCCAGCGTTGCTGCTTGCTGTGACGTTCCGGCATGTGCTCAGGGAGCGTGCTCATCCCCGGGATGGTTTTACGTGGATGGCTCGCGACCAGCTGTTGCTGGTGATAGACCTGAAGCAGTGTGTCGCCTGCATGGAGCTCCAGTTGCTGACCCACATACTGGTGTGGCACCGAGTAATGGTGCTGCTCATAGCTGACGTGATAGTCGATGTTGACCTTGACCGTTTTGATGGCGACATAGCGATAGGGATGCACCGGCAGTGGTCCCAGTGCCGGGCGGTCCAACTGCTCAAATGCGTCACGTCGGTTACCGGGCAGTTGCTTGAACGGACGCTCGTTGAGTTCGTTCAGCAAGGCACGGATGCACTGGTTGAGTTCGGCAAGCGAGAAGAAGGTCTGATGGCGTAGACGGGCCAGGATCCAGCGCTCGACGATCTGCACACCCACCTCCGCCTTGGCCTTGTCCTTGGGCTTGTAAGGACGAGCTGGCATCACCGCCACCTGATAGTGCTCGGCCAACTGCTGGTAGCTGGGGTTGAGCTCGGGATCGTATCGGCAAGCCTTGCTGACACCGCTCTTGAGGTTGTCGGGGATCAGCAGTGCCGGTGTCCCGCCGAAAAACTCAAAGGCACGGACATGGCTTTGCAGCCAGTCCGGCAGTGACTGTGACCAGGTGGCCTCGGCAAAGGTGTAGTTGGACGCACCGAGCACGGCGACAAAGACTTGTGCCTGACGGACCTCACCCGTAGTCGGCGACACGATGGGCACCGTGGGCCCGCAGTAGTCGATAAAGA
>NZ_PQLN01000235.1:0-1105 GCF_002919855.1 Aeromonas sp. ASNIH8
TCACTTCCCATATCCTTATAACGGCTGGTCACCGCGCTCAGACCATCTGACATTTGCAGGTGGTTGCCAACCTTGCCCAATAACGAACTCGGCATATTTACCGGATTCGTTGCATCGTTTGCCAAAGATGCGGGCGTAGTCAGGACCCCAATACCTGAGAGCATGTCGTTTACGGGTTTTGCTCCGATAACGTCAAGCCCTCTGGCAACACTCTCCTGGCCCGATAAAAGCGTACTGCCAATCACACTACGTTCTGTATTGGACTCAATTTTATTACCAGCAAGGGTATCAATCGTGGTTTGGGTTCGTTGGCCAACGATCCCGCCGCCAGAGCCGCCTTCACCAAGATTCGCCCTTATTGCTGAATCAAGAGAGCCTGAAGCCTTGTTGTGCATGTTGAAACCTTCATGGATACTCTGGAGATCATTCATCCCCCAGCTAACGTTGTAGTGACCCAGCTCGGTGAGGAGGCTTTGAGTATCCGCTTTCAGTTGTTCTTTCTCAGCGCCGGTTGCCATTGTACTGGCCCCATAGGTAAACACGGCTTGTGCGGCCAGCTCCGCCCGTTTGTCATCCGGCTTTTTGGTTGGGTCATTTGCAACCCTGTCAAAATAATTCGGGAGGTTGTTTGATATCCCGCGTATCTGGCTATCTCCGTACATAGAATTCAGTTTTTCGCTGGTATTACCCATGCCTGAAGTAGCATGCTTGCCGCCTATACCAGTTTGAAGCTGGTCGAAAGTTTGGTTGGCGTTCTTAACGTCCTGCCCAGCCCCCTGAATTCTTCCCACGGTCTCATTAGTCACTACAGGGGTATTCTTATCCAACGACGAGAGAACACTTTGGTTTTCTTCGCTATAGGAGTTAGATACAGTACCTTGCTTAATTCCCAGAATCTTTTCTTTCCTTCCTTCTCCCCCTCTCCTCCTTCTCCTCTCTTCTTCCTGCTTCGTCATGACACACAAAATACCACCTATAATGCCAACCAATGTTGATATGTGACGTGGACAAAGCGTGAATGAACCACGTGAACAAATCGCACATGATCACTAACAATCGGCACGCAGAAAAGAAATTAACACAGAAGACTAGAGAAAAAAGAGAC
>NZ_PQLN01000236.1:0-1104 GCF_002919855.1 Aeromonas sp. ASNIH8
ATACCAATCGGATTAAACATTAGGTCAGTTTTATCCAATCTCGGCTACAAAGTGACATCACCCGCTCCACATCGGCAATAAAGTGCTTCCAGGCCGATGTGCAGGCATCAAGGATGTCGTCGTAATCCTTGAAGCTGCGATTAGCCAACACATGCTGACGAAGCCAGCTCCATACCTGTTCAATGGGATTGAGTTCGGGAGAATAGGGAGGGAGCTTGATCAGGCTGAGATTGGGGAAGTCATCCGCACATTCCATGGTATGCCATCCGGCGCCGTCCATGATCACCACCGCATGACGACCCGGCTTTGTTCGTGCTGCAATCAGTGCCAAGTGCTGCTTCATCACCTCCCGGTTTACCAGAGGACTGAGCAAGGCTTCCGTTGTCCCGGTTGCAGGGCAGACGGCACCGAAGAGATAGACGTACTCGAATTGTTGTTGCTGAATAGCTCGGGGGCGACTGCCACGCCTGGCCCACAGTCGGGTAGTCGTATTTTGTTGACCAAACCGGGCTTCGTCCTGAAACCAGACATCGACATTGGCAAGCGCAACATGACCCGGGATGTTAAGGATCGTTTCCAGCTGGAAGTTTTTTAAAAGCTTCCTGCACCTGCCCATCCTGCTTCGGATGTCGTGAGCGACTGGTTATCCAGGAAAACCCCAGCTCTCTGAGGAGGCGGTAGACATTGGAGAGTTCATAGGCCACACCAAACTCTCGTTCGATATACGTTTGAATATCAGTACCTTGCAGTCGTCCCCCGATGGCCAGCCGGCTTTGTTGGTCGATATATTCGCTAAGCTGGGATAGCTGTTCGGCGCCGAGCTTGGCGGGTCGGCCTGGTGGACGGACACTATCCAGCCCCGCCACGCCGTGTAGCAAGAAGTTGCTCACCCATTTGTTGACACTTGTGCGGCTGACTTTGAGAAAGCGGGCAATGTCAGTTCTGGAATGACCTTCTTGAAAGTGTGCTAACGCCAGGAATCGCATGCGTTTCCTGGCGTTGGTTTCTGCCTTGGCGAGGGCCAAGAAATCGATTGGATCGGACATACTGAGTACAGTGAAACCAGAATAGAGCAATTAGATCACATCTTTAATCTGATTGGTA
>NZ_PQLN01000237.1:0-1084 GCF_002919855.1 Aeromonas sp. ASNIH8
CGCGAATTCAACTTCGAAGTGCGACACTCGCCTATGCCGCCTGACGGTACTCTTCGAATACCTTGACAGGCTGCCTGAATCCGAGACATTTCCGAGGTCGTAGGTTGAGCCACTGCTCCGCTCTCCTGACATCCTCGTCCGTGACCTCTCTCAGGTCTGTTCCCTTTGGGATAAACTGCCTCAACAGCCCATTGCTGTTCTCGTTCAGACCGCGCTCCCACGAAGAGTAAGGGTGCGCAAAGTAAGTCTCGGCACCCAGCGCTTCCTCTATCGCCTTGTGTTCGGCAAACTCGCCGCCGTTGTCAAAGGTGATGGTATGCACCTGCTCGATGTAGGGCGTTAACATCTCGATTATCGCATCCCGCACCACCCCAGCCTGTTTGCTCGCGACCCGCTTGACCAGATAGAGCCGGCTCTTGCGCTCCACCAGGGTGACCAGTGCACCTGTGCCTTGCTTGCCCAGCACCGTGTCCGCCTCCCAATCACCGAGCCGCTCCCGGCTATCGACGATAGCCGGCCGTTCATCAATAGAGCGGGCTTCCTTGATGGGAGAACGCAGGCTGCTCGCCCCCTTGCGGTAGCGCTTGTGGCCCTGGCGCAGATGGCGGTACAACTGGCCACCCCGGGCTTTGTCGGCGGCCACATGGCGGTATATCCACTCGTGACTCACCATGAGGCCTATCTGCTTGCCCACCGCGCTTATCTGCTCCGGGCTCCACCACCAGGCGAGTGTCAGCTCGACAAACTGGATGACATCGGCAGATAGCCGAGATTTGGCCGCACTGGCCCGTCGGTGGGTGGCGTGCTGATGCGCATTGTCTGGCTGGTAGCCCTGCGGCCCGGCGTTACGACGCAGCTCCCGGTAGAGGGTGGAGCGATGAACGCCAATGGCGCGTGCGGTGGCAAGGATGGACATCCCCTGTGCGCGAAGCACCGATAACTGGTATCGTTGCCCCTCGGTCAACTGCTGATAGCTCATGGTGATACTGCTTTTACTTTGGCGAGCAGAAGGGTACCACCAATCAGCAGTTGGCCACCTCTCGCCATTCATCCATGAGTGTCGCACTTATTATCTGAATTCCCG
>NZ_PQLN01000238.1:0-1084 GCF_002919855.1 Aeromonas sp. ASNIH8
TGACAGGCAAACTTAAAGCTCACCTCATTGGGCGCTCGCTGATGGGCTACGGCGGCCTGGCTGGCCTCCCGCCTGACCAGATTGTATCCAAGCAGCAATCCCCACAGCTCCTGATAGACCAAGTCCACTTTCTTGCTTCTCAGCGTGATGGCGTTGTGCTGCATCGCGCTTTTGATATCCCGGTATCCCAGCTCGATTTCCCAGCGCTCGTGGTACAGGGTCGCCACCTGAGCTGCGCTGAATCGCGCCACGGGCAGGGAGGTAAAGACCGTTTTCTCCTTGCCTGCCACCTCATAGGTCACTGCGCGAACTTGCCAGTGTGTCGGCAACGCCGGGTTTTTCTTGCGAGCCTGAGGCGAGACCGTCATTTGCAACAGACGGTCACCGTCGCCATAGCGCTCAAGTTCCGTGTATACCAGCCCCTTGCGTTCCGGGATGAGCCAGTGACGGTCGGTGTCTTCGGCCTGAATACGCAGCAACAGGTCGGCACCGAAGAAGCCTCTATCCAGCAGGGTCACTGACTTGTCCGGCAATGAGTGAATGAACTCGCTGGCCAGGGGGATTTCCCCTTTGCGGTACGGGCTGATGGCCGCGTTGGCAATGACATGCGAGCGGACATTCATGAGCGTGACCAACCGCAGCATCGGGTAGGGTGTCTGCCGGTTGGTTGAGGTGTTACCCGAGCCGAAATGTGCTCTGAGTTCAGGCATATCCTGGGTTCGGAACAGGGCCCCATCGATGGCAAAGACCTGTAAACCGTGCCAATGGTCTTCAGGATAACGTTCCAGCCCCCACACATCGGCGCACTGTTTGAACAGCCACTCGAGCGGCTGTTTGCCGAGTCGCTGACGGGCCTGAGACAGGGCACTGTCCGCGAGCAAGGCATCATTGGCCAACCCTTCTGCACAGATGTTGAGGCGCCGAGCGACCTCGGAGATGGGCTCATTGCGGAAAAAGGCCATCCCCACGACGAGCCACAAGACCATATCAGAAGGTAAGCGGCGTCGGCGGATAGTGGCCTTTTCAGACAAGGCGGCAGCGGCAGTAATCCATTCGTCGGGAATATGGTCGGCAAAAATGGCCA
>NZ_PQLN01000239.1:0-1084 GCF_002919855.1 Aeromonas sp. ASNIH8
CGCAGCCAGAGGATCAGGGTGATGGAGACGAAACAGATGGCGAGCACCCAGGCAAGGGCATGCAGGGGAGCGCCCCGGGCCGAGAGGCGAGAGAGGGAGACCGGCAGTTTGCCCTCCCGCGCCATGCTCCAGATAAGGCGCGCAAAACCTTGCAGGTAGATGTTGATGCTGGCGAAGCAGGAGAGATAGCCCAGCACCGCCACCAGCCACTTGGCGGTGGGGCCGAACAGCAGGGAGAGCAGGGCCGGAATGGCGGTGGCATTGGTCGCCTCGTCCCCGTAGAGGTCATATTTGAGCACCACCAGGGAGTGCACCCAGTAGATGAGCCCCGCCAGCAGCACGCCCCCCAACAGGGCAAGGGGGTAGTCCCGCTCTGGCCGCTTGAACTCCTCCCCCATGTGGGCGAAGGCCTCGAGCCCCACGAAACACCAGAACATCACCGCCAGCGCCGAGCCCATGGCGGGCCACTCGCTCGCCGTTGGCAGAGGCTGGGCGGCATCGCGCCAGCTGAGATCCCCCTTGAACCAGATGAGCAGGGTGAGCCCCAGGATAGCCAGGGCAATGAGCAGTTGCAGATTGCCGGAGGAGCGCGCCCCCCGCAGCCCCAGCAGAAAGACCCCGAGCAGGGTGAGCAGCTGGATGCCCCAGAGGGTCCACTCCCCCATGTCGAACAGGGCGTGCCAGAAACCGGCGGCGATGGTGAGGGCGGCAGGCAGGCCCACCGGCAGCACCGCCAGAAAGAGGAAAGCGGAGAAGCGCTCAGCGCCGTTGCCAAAGGCGAGGCCAATCAGATGGGGCGCGCCACCCGCGTGGGGATAACGCCGCCCGAGGCGGGCGAAGGTAAAGGCGATGGGCAGCACCAGGGCAATCAGCAGCAACCAGGCCCACAGCGACGCCCCTCCCGCCAGCGAGGCGGCGGTGGCCGGTACCACGAAGATCCCGGTACCGAGCAGGGAGGTGGCGAGCAGCCCCATCCCCTGCCAGAGCCCGAGATCCTTTTTCAACCCAGACATATCCTGTTGTCCCGTCTAGAAAAACATCCCGCCATGTTAGGCCGCCACCACCGCTTTGTTAAGTATTTAAG
>NZ_PQLN01000024.1:0-54021 GCF_002919855.1 Aeromonas sp. ASNIH8
CCCATTTTCGGTATCGTAAGCCGTGACCAACTGAAGCGCATCCTTGGCATTTCCCCGAAAGGAGCCGCGTAACACCTTGCCATCAAAGGCAATGATGGGTTTGCCCTGATGAGTGCGCTGTTCATTGACCCAGCACAGCAACGCTTCAAGCAAGGTATCGATGACAATGCAGCGCAGAATGCGGGCAACCGTGTGACGCCGCGGGATGCCGTTGGCAAAGGGGCGATGCTGACGGAGCCAATCGATCTTTGAATCGCCATAGGTTTCGATGTCATTCCAGCCCTCGGCACCACTCATGATGGCACTGATGACAAGGAACATGACATCAACCAGGTTATGTTTACGATTGATCTCAGAGCGAGTTTCTTCGACAAGGGTAAGGTGTTCAATCAACGTCATAGCGCGTGCCTCCTGCATGGAGACGCGATTAGATCACAGACGATATGCCTGTTCAAATTTCATTAACAAAGTGCGATCCCGCCCTGAGGGGATCCCCAGTCCTTTGGGAAATCAACTGCTGGTGACCGGCGTCAGCTACAACCCGGTGACAGGGGTTGGCAGCGTGACCTACAGCTACACCCTGAACGATAACGAAACACATAACAAACCTGCAAATGATGGGGCTCTGACGGAGAGCTTCAATGTCGTGTTGACGGACCTCGATGGCGACACGACCAGTGCAGGGCTGGATGTCGTGGTGCTGGATGACGTGCCGACGGCGGTGAGCGACGTCAACCTGACGGCGGCGAGCGAGAACAACCTGGTCCTCAATGGCAACGTCATCACCAACGACGTGCAGGGGGCGGATGGCGCGGCGGTGACCGCGGGCACCCTGAGCGGGACCTACGGCAGCCTGGTGCTCAATGCCAACGGCACCTACACCTACACCCTCAACCCGAACGACGGTGACTTCAAGGCGTTGACCGGGGGCGGGGTGGGCAGCGAAGTGTTCACCTACACCCTGACGGATGCGGACGGAGACGTGAGCACGGCGACCCTGACCCTGACCATCAAGAACGACGATGACGGGGTGACCATCACCAACCTGACGCCCAAGGGCGAGGGCGGGGATGCGAAGGTGCACGAAGACGACCTGCTGGCGACCCGCGGCGCGAATGAGTCGGCGGGGTCGGACAGCAGCAAGGAGTCGACCACGGTGACGGGGGACTTCACCATCAGCGCGCCGGACGGGGTGAAGACCCTGAGCGTGGGTGGCATCAACATCGTGGTGAACGGGGTGGTGGCGGGCTTCCCGCTGAGCGGGGTGACCACGCCGCTGGGCAACACCCTGACCATCACCGGGTACAACCCGGCGACGGGGCTGGTGAGCTACAGCTACACCCTGAACGACAACGAGGCGCACCCGACGGCGGACGGCAACAACAGCCTGTTCGAAGACTTCGCGGTGAGCCTGGTGGACAGCGACGGGGATTCGGCCTCGAACACCCTGAGCGTGCAGATTGTCGATGACGTGCCGACGGCGGTGAGCGACGTCAACCTGACGGCGGCGAGCGAGAACAACCTGGTCCTCAATGGCAACGTCATCACCAACGACGTGCAGGGGGCGGATGGCGCGGCGGTGACGGCCGCCAACCTGAGCGGGACCTACGGCAGCCTGGTGCTCAATGCCAACGGCACCTACACCTACACCCTCAACCCGAACGACGGTGACTTCAAGGCGCTGACCGGGGGCGGGGTGGGCAGCGAAGTGTTCACCTACACCCTGACGGATGCGGACGGAGACGTGAGCACGGCGACCCTGACCCTGACCATCAAGAACGACGATGACGGGGTGACCATCACCAACCTGACGCCCAAGGGCGAGGGCGGGGATGCGAAGGTGCACGAAGACGACCTGCTGGCGACCCGCGGCGCGAATGAGTCGGCGGGGTCGGACAGCAGCAAGGAGTCGACCACGGTGACGGGGGACTTCACCATCAGCGCGCCGGACGGGGTGAAGACCCTGAGCGTGGGTGGCATCAACATCGTGGTGAACGGGGTGGTGGCGGGCTTCCCGCTGAGCGGGGTGACCACGCCGCTGGGCAACACCCTGACCATCACCGGGTACAACCCGGCGACGGGGCTGGTGAGCTACAGCTACACCCTGAACGACAACGAGGCGCACCCGACGGCGGACGGCAACAACAGCCTGTTCGAAGACTTCGCGGTGAGCCTGGTGGACAGCGACGGTGACTCGGCCTCGAACACCCTGAGCGTGCAGATCGTCGATGACGTGCCGACGGCCAACGATGATGCTGACAGTGCCACTGAAGGTGTGTTCACTCCGGTGACGGGTAATGTCATTACCGGGGCGGGTACCATCGGCGGCACAGCCGGTGCCGGGGTGGACGTCATGGGGGCTGATGGTGCGGCAATCAGCCAGGTCGTGAGCTCGAACGGCAATTCAGACAGTAATCCTGCCGGTGGATTCACCGTGACCGGGCTGTATGGGACGCTGACCATGGGGCTGGATGGCGAATACAGTTATACGCTCACTGCGGCATCGGTTCCCGTGGGGGCCTCGGAGGTATTTACCTACACGCTCAAAGATGGCGATGGTGATACGGATCCGGCAACACTGACCATCAATATTGCTCAGGATACCCGTGTCCCTGTATTGACCATCGGCAATGCGACGGTTGATGAGGAGGGACTGCCTGAGGGGACGGCTGCCAGTGGGAATTCGGAGATATTCAATGGCAGCTTCACCATCAACACCCAGGGGGAAAATCTGACTACCTTGACCATCGGTGGGCAGGCTTACAACTTGACCAGTGGCGGCAGTCAGACCTTGATCAACAATACGGAAGGAATGCTGACGGTAACCGGTGTCAGCGGCCCCACAGCCGGTGTCTACACGGTGAACTATACCTACACGCTCAAAGACAATGTGCTGACTCACAACGTTCAAGGCAACATTGATACAGCGAATGGTCCGAGTTTCGTCGTGTCGGCTACGGATGCCAGTGGCGACAGTGGCACGGGTAACCTGCAGGTTGTGATCAGCGATGATGCCCCCATTGCCAATGCTGTTACCAATGCAGGCCAGGCGACTCAGGTGCAGAACACGAATCTGATGTTGATCCTCGATATCTCCGGCAGTATGGGTGATCCATCGGGCTATCAAGGCATGACTCGGATGCAGGTGATGCAAAAGTCCGCGTTGGAGCTGCTGGACAAATACAGCGCCTACGGCAGCGTCATGGTCAATATCGTGACCTTCTCCACTTCAGCCGCCAATCCGACCGGGGTGTGGGTCTCGGTCGATGTAGCCAAGGCCATCATCCTTGGCCTTACCCCCACGAACTCGACCAACTACGATGATGCACTGAACGAGGCAATCAAAGCCTTTGGCGATACAGGTAAACTCGCTAATGCGCAAAATGTCTCTTACTTCATGTCGGATGGTCTGCCAAATGCCAACTCGTTGAGCGGTACCCCCGCCACAGTTCCTGATGGCAACAACTCGCTTGGCGGTGGAAACGGGATCGATGGTGACGGCACGACACTGAGCGGTGAAACCAAGGACTGGGCCGATTTCCTGACGGCGAACAACATCAATTCGTACGCGCTCGGGATGGGCTCGGGAGCGACCCAGTCTGCACTGGATCCCATTGCCTACAACGGGGTCAGTGGTGCCAGCCCGGCAAATACCACCGCAGTGGTGGTGACTGACTTCAGCCAACTGACCGCGACCCTTTTGAGCACCGTGGTAGCTCCGCCCCTGGCAGGACAACTGATCAACGGGGTAGCGGCGAGTGCCGGGGCCGATGGTGGCTGGCTCAATGCCATTACCTTGGGAGGGGTGACTTATACCTACAACCAGAAGACGGACTTCGCCGGCGTCTCGGGAGGGACATCAGCCGGGACCTTCAATACAACGACCAACGAATGGACCATTACACTTGCAGGCGGCATCCTCAAGGTGGACATGGACAACGGCGCCTACACCTATACTCCGCCGTCATCCATTCCGGTCGGGGGGATAAACCAGGTCGTAGGTTACAGTGTGATAGACAACGATGGGGATACTGCGTCCAGCACCTTGTCCATCGTTATCAACCCGGCGGTCGGTCCTACCGTAGTTCGTGATGACTTTATCATCACCAACCAGGACCCGGCGACCATTCCGGATTGGGCTCTGCTTGCCAATGACACCGGGCCTCTGGCTGCGACCCAGATGATCACGGGCGTCTCGGGAGCTGTGGGAGGGACCGTCACAGACAATGCAGGCTCGGTAACATTTGATGATACCTCCGGCAATGCGACTCCTAACTCTTACGAGGGTTCGTTCAACTACACCAATAGCACGACCACAGATACGGCCAAGGTGTATGTGGATGTGCAGAGCGGTTTGACACTTACCGGGAGCTATCTCGACGAGATCCTTATTGGGGGATCTGGAAACGATACGCTCAACGGCAATGCCGGGAACGACATCCTGCTTGGAGGACTCGGTAACGACACCTTGAATGGTGGTGAGGGCAATGATCTCCTGATCGGTGGCGCTGGCAACGATACCCTGAACGGCGGCAACGGCAATGATACGGCCAGTTACTTCGACAGCGCTGCTGGGGTCACGGTTACAGTCAATGGTGCCAGTCAGAATACCGGAGGGGCAGGGACAGACAGCCTGAGCAACATGGAAAATCTGGTAGGGTCCATGTTCAACGACAGCCTGACCGGCGATGGTAATGCCAACGTCTTGAGCGGACTGGCAGGTAACGACATCTTGAGTGGTGGTGGTGGCGACGACCTGCTGATTGGGGGTACCGGCAGTGATACCCTGACTGGTGGGGCTGGCAAGGATACCTTCAAATGGATGGCAGGTGATGCAGGAGGCACGGATACCATCAAAGACTTCACCACGGGGGCCAATGGAGATGTTCTGGACCTGAGTGAACTGCTCAGTGGTGAGCATGCCGATGCGAGCACACTGGATCACTATCTTACCTTTGCTCCTGGTCCGGGCAGTGGCAAGTCGACTCTGACCATTGATCTGGATGGAGCGGGAAGTGGCACCACGACTCATACCATCCTCTTTGACAACGTGGATCTGACGGCTGGCAAATCCAATCTGCAGATCATTCAGGATCTGCTGGATCAGGGCAACCTCAAGGTCGATCCGTAAGCAGGGTATGGGGGCCGGGTGTGCCCGGCCCCTGTTATTTGATGGAGTGGGCAGATAAGATAGCTGCAGTATCAGGAGAGGGTCACCATGCAGTCATTCAACTGGGTCGACATCGACGGCATTCGCTATAGCTGGAACGGGCAGGACAATATCGTCTGCACCGGCCGCTTTGGCTATCAGGCCACGATGACGGGTGACACGCTCAACGGTCTGGAGCTGGAGAGCGAAGATGGTGACGTGGCGGGGTTGCTGAATGTGGACTTTGCCGCTTCTCGTATCAGCTTCACGCCAGCAGAGGATGCGCCCCTGCCCCACATGATGGTGCTGGTCGGCCATGAGTGGGGGCAGCAGGAGTATTCGTTGCAAAGTCTGAGCGATACCTCCTTGCAGGGGCTGCTCAGCCACGGTGAGGAGCTTGACTGGGGGGCGCTGGCCGTTGTGACGACGTCCGAGCCGAATCTGCCATCACAAGGTCATGTCCTGTCGTGGGATTCGTTCCACTTTGAGGATGAATCGCTGTTTGGCAGCCCGGCGCCTGCTCCCGTGATGACAAGCCATGGCAATTCAGGAGGAGGGGAGATCAGCATCAATATCGACATGACCAATCAGGTGCTGGACCAGATCCCGCCGACACACGATATATGAATCCCAATCGACGACATGCATAATGACCTCCATCTAAATGATGGAGGTTTTTTTATGTGGCGTACCCTTCTTACCCTGTCCGCGCTGGTTGTCAGTGCTCCGTTGCTTGCCATCGAGGTTCCTCAGGCCCCCCATCTGGTCGTCAGTGGCTATGCGGAGCAGAAGGCTGAACCAGACATGCTGACGCTCAATGTCGCCGTCACGGCACTGGAGAAGCAGGGCATCAAGGCCAAACAGCAGGTAGATACCAAGGTAGCAGCCTTCTTTGGCCAGCTGGAGAGCCTCGGCATCAAGCGCAGCGACGTGGAGGCTGGCAATCTGGTGATCTCCCCCGAGTACCAGTACCCCCAGAACAAGCAGCCTGAAATGGTGGGTTACCGTGCCCAGCGCCAACTGGCCGTCAAACTCTATCAACTCGACAAACTCAGCCAGTTGATGGATACCGCCCTCAAGGCGGGTCTGGAGTCCGTGACCCAGATAGAGTACGGCCTGAAGTCACCACAGGTCATCAAGGAGCAGGCCCGGCTTGGTGCTGTTGCTGATGCCACGAGCAAGGCGGAATCCCTGGCCAAGGCTTTCGGCATGAAGCTTGGCAAGGTGTATAGCGTCGAATACCGCAACAGTTCCCCCATGCCGGTCTATACCCGTGCCATGAAGGCCGCGGCAGCCCCTGCCGCCGACATGATGGAAAACAGCTATCAACAGCAGCAGATCAGCATCACTGACAATGTAGAAGCCGTCTTCCTGCTGGAATAACACACACAGCCCCTTTGTCCATCACTCAAACCCGAGGCAACCCCTCGGGTTTGTCATTGCAGGGGCTGGCAGGACAAGCGAGCCACGAACAGGATCTGGTGAAACGGGAATGGAGTAAAAAAATGCCGGTCAGTGACCGGCATTTTTGCTGGAGGAGGCTTGATGCCTAGCCCAGGTTGGTAGCCAGCTTGCGTTGGCTCTTCTGTTTGAGCAGATAGCCGATACCGAGTACCAGGACCCAGGCCGGGATCAGCTCGACCGAGATGCGGGTGCCATCGTTCATGTACATGATCACCAGGATGGCGGCCATGAAGGCGAGGCAGAGGTAGTTGCCAAACGGGCTCCACAGTGCCTTGAACTTGGTGGTGACGCCTTCTGCAGCCTTCACCTTGCGGAACTTGAGGTGCGCCAGGCTGATCATGGCCCAGTTGATGACCAGGGCGGAGACCACCAGGGACATCAGCAGACCAAAGGCCTTGCCCGGGATCAAATAGTTGATGAGCACGCACAGCAGGGTGGCCGCGGCCGAGATGGTGATGGCGGTCAGGGGCACGCCGCTCTTGCTGGTCTTGAGCAGGGCCTTGGGGCCGTTGCCCTGCTTGGCCAGGCCAAACAGCATGCGGCTGTTGCAGTAGACGCAGCTGTTGTACACCGACAGCGCGGCGGTCAGCACCACCAGGTTAAGTACGTTGGCTACCAGGTTGCTGTCGAGCGCATGGAAGATCATCACGAACGGGCTGCCGCCTTCCACTACCTTGCCCCAGGGATAGAGGGAGAGCAGTACGGTCAGGGCGCCGATGTAGAAGATGAGGATGCGGTAGATCACCTGGTTGGTGGCCTTGGGGATGCTCTTCTCGGGATTGTCCGCTTCCGCTGCCGTGATGCCGACCAGCTCCAGACCGCCGAAGGAGAACATGATGAAGGCCATGGCCATCACCAGCCCGCCGACGCCGTTGGGGAAGAAGCCACCCTGGGCCCAGAGGTTGCTGACCGTGGCCTCGGGGCCACCGCTGCCGGAGAACAGCATCCAGCCGCCGAATCCGATCATGCCGAGAATGGCGACCACCTTGATGATGGCGAACCAGAACTCCATCTCGCCGAACGCCTTGACGTTGGAGAGGTTGATGGCGTTGATCAGCACGAAGAAGAAGGCCGCCGACATCCAGGTCGGGATCTCGGGCCACCAGTACTGGACATAGATGCCGACTGCCGTCAGCTCGGCCATGCTCACCAGTACATAGAGCACCCAGTAGTTCCAGCCGGAGGCGAAGCCGGCGAAGTCACCCCAGTACTTGTAGGCAAAATGGCTGAATGAGCCGGCAACCGGCTCTTCCACCACCATCTCGCCCAGCTGGCGCATGATGAGGAAGGCGATGAAGCCGCCGATGGCATAGCCCAGCAGCACCGCAGGGCCCGCCATCTTGATGGTGTCGGCAATGCCGAGGAACAGGCCTGTACCGATGGCACCGCCCAGTGCGATAAGCTGGATATGGCGGTTTTTCAGACCGCGCTTGAGCTCCTCGCCGTGTTGTTGAAGATCCATGCTTCCTTCCTTACGTCGCTGAAACCACTCGGCTCGCGTCCCGTCAGCCACAGCACGTCCTCTGCCTGGCGCGGCATCTTGTGCCGAAAACGTGACGAAATCCGTATTTATATCGTTACGGTTTGCCGCTGGCTGTTTTTTGTAGCGGCTACCAACCCGAGCAGAATAGTGATAATCGACCGTCCATGCACCTGTTTTCCTCATCATTGGCTGCTTTTTTGTGCGCCATGCAGGTTTTTCATGATCTGAAAAGGGGTTTTGAGAGTGATTGCTGGTTTTGCGTTCGGATGGGTTTGCGCCTGTTGACGCGAATTGATTTTTATGGCCTTGTTGCCCTTTGATAAAAAGGGACTCATATGATGGAGCGTATTGTCGGTGGCCTGGTGATGGCCGTGCTCTGGCTCGGGATCTGGCTCTCCCCCATGTTGCTGACGATGGCGATGAGCAGCCTTGTTGTCTGGGGCTGGTTGGGAGCGGATTACCTGGTGAACCACATCGCCATGGTGCTCATCCTTGCTGCCGGGATGGGGCTGGTGCCAGCCTGCTGGCTGAGCGAGCGAGTCCGCAAGGGCAGGGGACTCATCCATTTTCACGGCATGTTGATGAACAACAAGGAGCTCAACAAGCCCTGAGCCTGCTTGTCCCGCGAGTGATAGGATGCCAGCGACGATGCTGGCATCATTTTTTCATCCTGTTTCTCTGTTTCGTTATCTTGCCACTCACCTGTTTAATGGTACGTTGTGCTGTCACAGCATTGCAGGTTAGCAGAGCTGGCGGCGAAGGCCGGTCGCTTCCAGGATCTTGGCGCTGATCTCCTCGACCGAGTGGGAGCTGGTATCGAGGAAGCGGATCGCCTCCTGGCGGAACAGCCTCTCGACGCTGGCCAGCTCCTGTTTGCATTGATCAAGCGAGGAGTAGCGGCTGTTGGCGCGGCGCTGGTTGCGGATCTCGTGCAGCCGCTGCGGCATGATGGTGAGGCCGAACAATTTGTGGCGATTGGCCTTGAGGGCGGCGGGCAGCTCCAGCGATCCCATGTCCTGCTCGATAAAGGGATAGTTGGCGGCGCGAATGCCAAATTGCAGTGCCAGATAGAGGCTGGTCGGTGTCTTGCCGCAACGGGAGACCCCGATGAGGATGATGTCTGCCTCGTCATACTCCCTGGTGGTGATGCCATCGTCGTTGGCCAGCGCAAAGTTGACCGCTTCGATGCGATCGTCGTACAGCTTGCGGTTTTCCATGCCATGGGTGCGGTGCAACCTGGGTTCGGCCTTGATACCGAGCTCCTGTTCGAGAGGGCTCACGAAGGTGTTGAGAAAATCGTGGCTGCTGGCCTGGGCCCTGAGTACCTCTTCACGCACCATGGGGTCGACGATGGTGTGAAAGAGGATGGGGCGCACCCCGGTCTGGCGAAACTGCTCGTCAATACGTGCCCGTACCTGGCGCGCTTTCTCCTGGGTCTCGACAAAAGGGATGGTGATCTGTTCGAAGGCCAAGGGAAACTGGCTCAACACTGCGTGGCCGAAGACTTCGGCGGTGATGGCGGTGCCGTCGGATACATAGAATACGGTGTGCACTGCGGACTCCTGTGGTGCGCTCCAGGGGGCGGCGAGAAATAAGTATCTCTCGAAACCATATCGTTTTTGTCAACAGATCTGCCATGCCCAAGTTGTGAACTCGGTTGCAAACCTGAGTCGTTACCTTTTTGTGTCGCTATTGTAGAATGCCTGTGTCAAACGACCATCCCCAACTCTTGCTCGGGGATTTTTTTGACAATAAATAGAAAACGTTTTCATGGTCGTTGGCAACAGACACTAACAAAAACACACGACTTGGCACAGCAGGTGAATTGTCACCCTGGCCCCCCAACCTGGAGACATGCAAATGCAACAGTACGTACTCTGGTACGAACAGCTCGGTATGCAGGACGTTGAACGCGTCGGCGGCAAGAATGCATCCCTTGGCGAGATGATCAGCAACCTCTCGGGGGCCGGCGTGTCCGTACCGGGCGGGTTTGCGACCACGGCCTTTGCGTTTAACGAGTTTCTGGAGTTAAGCGGCCTCAACGGCAAGATCCATGACCTGCTAGACAGTCTGGATGTGGATGACATCGCCGCCCTCAACCGGGCCGGTCAGCAGATCCGCGACTGGGTGGTGGAAGCGCCCTTCCAGCCCGCTCTGGAGCAGGCGGTGCGCGAGGCCTATGACAAGCTGAGCGCGGGGCTCGAGGCATCCTTTGCCGTGCGCTCCTCCGCCACCGCGGAAGACATGCCGGATGCGTCGTTTGCCGGTCAGCAGGAGACCTTCCTCAACGTGCGCGGCATCGATGCCGTCATGACGGCCATCAAGCATGTGTTTGCCTCGCTGTTCAACGATCGCGCCATCTCCTACCGGGTCCATCAGGGCTATGACCACAAGGGGGTCGCTCTCTCTGCCGGGGTGCAGCGCATGGTGCGCTCGGATCTCGCTGCCTCCGGCGTCATGTTTACCCTGGACACCGAATCCGGCTTCAACGACGTGGTCTTCATCACCGGCGCCCAGGGTTTGGGCGAGATGGTGGTGCAGGGGGCCGTCAACCCGGACGAGTTCTATGTGCACAAGCCGACCCTCAAGGCCGGGCGCCCTGCCGTGGTGCGCAAGACGCTGGGTTCCAAGCTCATCAAGATGACCTACTCCGGGGATGCCGGTCATGGCCGTCAGGTGAAGGTGGTCGACACCACCGATGCCGAGCGCAACCGCTTCTGCATCACGGACGAGGAAGTGATGGCCCTGGCAAAGCAGGCCCTCATCATCGAGCAGCATTACGGTCGTCCGATGGACATCGAGTGGGCCAAGGATGGTCAGGATGGCAAGCTCTACATCGTTCAAGCCCGTCCGGAAACCGTGCGTAGCCGCCAGGAAGCCAATACCCTCGAGCGCTTTGCCCTCAAGCAAACCGGCAAGGTGCTGATCGAGGGGCGCGCCATCGGCCACAAGATTGGCGCGGGTCCGGCCCGTGTCATCTCCTCCATCAGCCAGATGGATGAAGTGCAGCCTGGCGATGTGCTGGTCACCGACATGACGGATCCGGATTGGGAGCCCATCATGAAGCGCGCTTCCGCCATCGTCACCAACCGGGGTGGGCGCACCTGTCACGCCGCCATCATCGCCCGGGAGCTTGGCATTCCGGCAGTGGTGGGTTGCGGCAACGCCACCGACCACATCCAGGATGGTCAGCTCATCACCGTCTCCTGTGCGGAAGGGGACACCGGCTTCATCTATGACGGCGAGCTCGACTTTGACGTGGCGGTGACCGAGGTGGGCAACATGCCGCGCCTGCCCATCAAGATCATGATGAACGTCGGCAATCCGGACCGCGCCTTCGATTTTGCCCAGTTGCCGAATGCCGGCGTGGGCCTGGCCCGCCTCGAGTTCATCATCAACCGCATGATCGGGGTCCACCCCAAGGCGCTGCTGGAGTTCGATCAGCAGACCCCGGAACTCCAGGCCACCATCACCAGGATGATCGCGGGCTACGAGAGCCCACGGGAGTTCTACGTAGCCAAGCTGACGGAAGGGATCGCCACCCTGGCGGCCGCCTTCTGGCCTGAGCGGGTCATCGTGCGGATGTCGGACTTCAAGTCCAATGAGTACGCCAACCTGGTGGGGGGCCGTGGTTACGAACCCCATGAAGAGAACCCCATGATCGGTTTCCGTGGCGCGTCGCGCTACATCGCCGACAGCTTCCGCCCCTGCTTCGCCCTCGAGTGCGAAGCGATGAAGCGGGTGCGGGATGTCATGGGGCTGACCAACGTCGAGGTGATGATCCCCTTCGTGCGTACCCTGGGTGAGGCGGAACAGGTGGTGGAGATACTGGCTGAGAACGGCTTGCGCCGTGGCGAGCGCGGCCTGAAAGTCATCATGATGTGCGAACTGCCCTCCAATGCGCTGCTGGCGGACAAATTCCTCGAGCACTTCGACGGCTTTTCCATCGGCTCCAACGACATGACCCAGTTGACCCTGGGGCTGGATCGGGACTCCGGGCTCATCGCCCACCTGTTCGACGAGCGCAACGAGGCGGTCAAGGCTCTGCTGGCCATGGCCATCGCCGCCGCCCGCAAGGCGGGCAAGTACGTGGGGATCTGCGGCCAGGGGCCGTCCGATCACCCGGACTTCGCCGCCTGGCTGGTCGAGCAGGGGATCGATTCCGTGTCGCTCAACCCGGATACCGTGGTCGACACCTGGCTCTATCTGGCCGAGCAGCACAAGGCCGGCTAAACCCGTCCCCGCTTTTTGATGACACGGCGCCGCAATGGCGCCGTTTTTGTCTGCGCCCCCCTTTTTCTGTTACAAGGGGAATGAGCAAGGCGCTCCGCACCCATCACAGGACGATCCCATGACCTCATTGCAGTGGCAATCCGCCACCCTGGCCCTTCGTGGCCACCGTACCCTGGTTATTCCCGAACTCTGTCTCACCCCGCAGGCCTGCTGGGCCTTCGTCGGCAGCAACGGCAGCGGCAAGACGGCGCTGGCGTCGGCCCTGTGCGGCGAGCTGGCCGTGCGTGCCGGAGCGGTATCGGGTCGAGTCCGGGCCGAGCGACTCTCGTTCGAGTCGCAGCAACAGCTGGGGGAGCTGGACTGGCAGCGGCGCAATACCGACATGCTGGGAGAAGAGGAGGAGGCGGGGTATCGGGTATCGACCCTGATGCTGGAGGCGGGGGGCGAGGAGCATGAGGCCCGCGCGCTGCTGGCCCGTTTTGGCATTGAATCCCTGTGGGAGCGCCCCTATCGCTACCTCTCGAGCGGGGAAGGGCGCAAGCTGCTGCTGGCCCGGGCCCTGCTGGGGCGACCCGAGCTGCTGGTGCTGGACGAACCCTTCGATGGCCTGGATCAGGGGGCCAGGGCTTCTTTGATGATGTTGCTGGCCGACCTGGTGTCAGAGGGGCTGCGCCTGGTGGTGATCGTCAATCGTTTTGACGAGATCCCCCCCTTTGCCACTCACCTCGGCCTGCTCGGTGAGTGCCGTCTGTTGCTGGCGGGGGAGCGCGAGGCGGTGCTCGGCAGCCAGGAGGTGGCCCAGCTGGCACGGGCCGAAACCGTATCCCCCCGTTTGCCGCCACCGCTGACGACACCCGAGCCCTTGCCTCCCGGCCCTCGGGTCGTCATGAAAGCCATGCGTATCGCTTACGGGGATCAGGTGATCATCGACGGGCTCGACTGGATCATTGCCGAGGGGGAGCACTGGCAACTGGTGGGACCAAATGGGGCTGGAAAGTCGACCCTGCTCTCCCTCATCACCGGGGATCACCCGCAAGGTTACAACAATGAGCTCCATCTGTTCGGACGGCTGCGGGGCAGCGGCGAGAGCATCTGGGAGATCAAGCGCCACATCGGGCTCGTGAGCCCGGCGCTGCATCTGGACTATCGTGTCAGCTGCCCGGTGCAGACAGTGATCCTCTCCGGTTTCTACGACTCCATCGGGCTTTATACCCGGCCGGGGGATCGTCAGCTGGCGCTGGCCAACCAGTGGCTGGCCCTGCTGGGGCTGGCCGATCAGGGGGCGCAGCCTTTCCACTCTCTCTCTTTCGGTCAGCAGCGACTGGTGCTGATCGCCCGTGCCCTGGTCAAACATCCGCCGCTGCTCATCCTGGACGAACCCCTGCAGGGACTGGATCCCCTCAACCGTCACCTGGTACGGGAGATGGTGGCGCGCCTCGTGGGCGAGGGAACCCAGCTGTTGTTCGTTTCCCATCATGCCGATGATGCGCCCCCCGGTCTGACCCACAGGCTGAGCTTCGTGCCAAGGGAGGGGGGAGGATACGACTATCTGCAGGAGCGTCTGGGGGGCTGAGCCGTCCGGGCGGCATGGTCAGAGAGGGGCTGGTTCGGCAAGGAGCGGCGGCATCCCCAGCAGCGTCCACCACAGCCCGAAGAAGAGCATGATCCCCAGCCAGAGCCAGGCAAGATAGTGACGGGTGGCCGCCATCCCCGTCACCGTCACCATGAGTGCCGCCCCGAAGGCGATGAGGGCGAACAGAAAGGGCGCCATGTTGTCCATCATGGCGGTCATTTCACCAGGGAGAGGATCTGGCGAAATGCCGGATGGCGGCAATCCCCCATCAGCTCATAGAGGCACATCTCCACCGACGTCAGCGCAGCTCCCCTGGCCGCAAGCTGGCCGATGGCGAGATCCCGGTTGGCAGCGCAGCGAGACGACACCGCATCCACCACCAGCGAGACCCCGGCACCGCTGGCGAGAAGCCCCAGCACGCTCTGGTAGACGCAGATATGGGTCTCGATGCCACATACCAGCCAATGCTCGACCCCGCTCTCGGCCAATGCGGTCGCCACCGTCGGCTCCCCCAGGGCGCCGAAGCTGTATTTGGGCAGCACAAGATCGCCTGCCTGCAGCGACTGCAGTTCGGGCACGGTGGCACCGAGCTTGTCCGGGTTCTGCTCCAGCCAGACAACCGGCAGCCCCAACACCCTGGCCCCTTGCACCAGCCTGGCGGTATTGGCAATCAGGGCGTCGCTCTCCTCGACCAGACGGGCCAGCTTGCCCTGAATATCGACCACCAGCAGGCCGGTGGTGTTTTGCTCAAGCATGAATGTTTCCTTGTCTGTGGCGGACAGCCTCGCCTGAAGGCTTTCGTTGGCTGACTGAGTGGCGCTGCTTCACTCGCTTGCCGTGCCTGGGCATTCAAGGTAGGTCATCGCCTCGATGTTGTTGCCATCGGGATCGCGCAGGAAGGCGGCGTAGTAATTGGGGGCATAGTGGGGACGCAGCCCCGGCAGCCCATTGCAGGCAAAACCTGCCTTGATCCCCGCGTGATGGAACGCATCCACCTGGGTCGCGTCGTCGGCCCTGAATGCGAGATGGCAGGAGGCGCCCTGCTGCCCCCGCTCAATCAGGAAGCCCACGTGATCGCTGCCCATCAGGCCAAAACCGGCCGCCGTCTCATCAGACCATTTGAGTTTTATCAAAAGAGGAGCCAACACGGTGGCGTAGAAGTGCTGACAGGAGTCAAAACGCACCACCTTGATTTCTACATGATCGAACACGGTGACTCCTTGTGTGGCCTGGGTGTAGAGCAGCCCATCAGGACCTTATGGGAACCCGTTGAAATGGGTATTGAATGACCACAATAAGCCAGTTTGACGCCAGGCAGGGAGAGGGCAAGGCGCATAACTGCGCGCTCTGTCAAAGATTTTTCATCCAGTTGCGGGATGCGCTTTGCTTCGTGCTGGCCAAGCTTGCCCGGTTGTGTTGCTTGGCGAAGGCTACGAGCTCTGTTATGGTGTGCTCAGTTAGCCGTTTGGATGGCTAGATGGTTGTGCGCTGACTGCATGTTCGCGCCCCCGACCGCTCACCGTTTTGATGATCATGTTGACAGGGAGTTATTATGCAACGTCGTTCCTTCTTCACCTTTTCCGCCCTGGCGTTGCTCGCCAGCAGCCTGCCGCTGTCCGCCTTTGCCATCGATGAGGCGAAGAAAGAGATCGTCATCGGCACCACGGTTGGCGACTTTGCCGACATGGTCACCGACGCCATCAAGCCGCAGCTTGAAGCCAAGGGCTACAAGGTCAAACTGGTGGAGTTCACCGATTACGTGACCCCCAACATCGCCCTGGCGGACGGGTCGCTTGACGTCAACTGCTTCCAGCACAAGCCCTATCTGGAGAGCTTCGCCAAAGACCGGGGTCTCTCTCTGGCGCCCATCACCCAGGTACCGACCGGTCCCATGGGGCTCTACGCCGGCAAGCTGGGGGATCTGAAGGCGGTGAAAGAGGGAAGCACGGTCGCCATCCCGAACGATCCCACCAACCAGGCGCGGGCACTGCTGATGTTGCAGGATCTGGGCTGGCTGAGCCTCAAGGAGGGGATCAATCCCCTCAAGGCGAGCGAGTTCGACGTGGTGAAGAACCCCCACAACCTCAAGCTGGTGCTGCTGGAGGCGGCGCAGCTGCCGCGCTCCCGTGAGGATGTGGACTTCTCCGTCATCAACGGCAACTTTGCCGCCTCAAGCGGGATCCCGTTCAGCTCCGGCCTCTTCCTCGAGCGCAGCTATGACTTCATCAACTGGGTGGTGGTAAAGAGCGCCGATGCGGGCAAGCCGTTCGCCAAGGACGTGGCGGCCGCCTACAACTCCCCCGAATTCAAGGCTTATGCCGCCAAGCGCTTCGTCGGCTACAAGTATCCCGAGGGCTGGCAGCAGAAGGGGTGAGTGGCGTACAAGCGATAAAAACGGGCACCCAGGTGCCCGTTTTTTATTGGAGGTCAGTAGTGGCGCAACCACCAGCGGGCGGCCAGGAGGGCGGTGAGGCTGCCAAGCAGGGCGCTTGCCAGCACATCCAGGGGCCAGTGCATGCCGATAAGGGTGCGCGAGAGGCCGATCCCGATGGCCCAGAGCGGCAGCAGCCAGGCCCCGGCGGGTGCCCGGGCCAGCCAGATCAGGCCGAAGAACTGGGCGAGGCTCATGGCGGCGATGCTGTGACCGGAGGGAAAGGCGTAGTTGACCTCTGCCTGCCAGTGCTGGCCGAGCCAGGCGGGCAGCGCAAGCAACTGGGTCGCGGCGTGGACCTGTTCACTGCGAAGGGCCTGGCTTCCTCCATAGAACTGGCGGATGGCGGGGATCAGCTCCTGGCTCTCCAGCCAGATGAGGTAGGGCCTGGGCTCCTCGGTCAGCAGCTTGATGAGGCTCTTGATGACCCAGTCGCTCGCCAGTACGGCAAAGAGGGCGCCAGCCAGCGCCAGCAGGGCGCGACCGTCCAGCGTCAGCTTGTGTCTTGTGAGCAGCAGCAGGGCGGCGATGGTGAAGACCAGCCCCGGCAAGTCCACCATGCGGGTGAGGGCGTAGGGCCACCATAGCCAGCCCGATTGCAGGGCCTGGGTCATGAACGGCTGCCAGGGCAGGCAGACGAGCAGCAGCAGGGGGAGGAGCAGGAGGGCATTGAAATGAAGCACCTTGCGGCGTGGCAACGAAGAGCAGTGAGTCGGCATCAAGGGGTCCGGTTCGGTGGCGCGAGCGGCTAAAAAGAGGCGTCATTGTGCCAGTCAGGTTGCTCTGGTCAAGGCGAAGGGGGCGAGGGCAACAGGCTGTTACATATGATGCTGCCGGGCATCGTGCCCGCACCTGAGGCCGGAAGGCGGAAAGATGGCCGCAGAGCGGTCTGCCAACAAGCCTCTGAAAATCCGTCGCGTTTGGGCTAGAATGGCGCGCCTGTGGCCCTGGTGGACGAGATGCGTGCCGATGAAGATCGTCGTTGATGAAAATATGCCCCATGCGGTGGAGCTGTTTGCGGAATTTGGTGAAGTGGTTCCCCTGCCGGGACGAGAAATAAAGGCCGCGGATCTGCAAGAGGCGGATGTGCTGCTGGTGCGCTCCGTGACCCGGGTCAACGAAGCGCTCCTGGCGAGTTGCCCCAGGCTGGGGTTTGTCGGCACGGCCACCATCGGCACGGATCACATCGATCAGGGGCTGCTGGCGGCGCGGGGCATCCCCTTCTTCAGCGCCCCCGGCTGCAACAAGGTGTCGGTGGGGGACTACGTGCTCTCCGCCCTGCTGGTTCTGGCGGAACGCCATGAGCTGACCTTGAGCGAGATGAGCCTCGCCGTCATCGGTGCCGGCAACACCGGCGAGAGCGTGGCCGGCAAGGCCGAGGCGCTCGGGATGAAGGTGCTGCGCTGCGACCCGCCCCTGGCCCGTAGCGGCGCCGCTGGCGACTTCGTGGATTACCGCACTGCCCTGGATGCCGACATCGTCAGCTTCCATGTCCCCTATCTTCGTGAAGGGGATGAGGCCACCTTCCACCTGCTGGGAGCCGAGGAGATCGCCGAGCGTCCGGCCGGGCAGATCCTCATCAACGCCTCCCGCGGCGAGGTGTGGGACAACCGTGCCCTGCTTGTCCGCCAGCAGGGACCCCATCCCCTGCGACTGGTGATGGACGTGTGGGAAGGAGAGCCGGAGCCCCTCAATGAACTGGTGCCCCATACCGAGCTGGCCACCCCGCACATCGCCGGTTATAGCCTGGAAGGCAAGGCCCGTGGCACCTGGATGCTCTATGAGGCGCTGTGCCGGCAACTGGGGCGCACCCCGCGCCAGGATCTGCAATCCCTGCTGCCTGCCCCAGAGGTGCGCGAGCTGACGCCGGGGCAGCCAGCGGATCAGGCGCTCATCAAGCAGCTTGTCCACCTTGTTTATGACGTGCGCCGTGACGACGCCCGTTTTCGCAACCGGATCGGGCTGCCCGGCAGCTTCGATGAGCAGCGCAAGCGCTACCCCGAGCGGCGCGAATTGGGCGCCCTGCAACTGAAAGGGCCCTTCGCCGACGACAGATTGGCCCGACTGGGCTTTGCCGTCTCGGAGCAATAAACCCGATTTCAACAAGGGGAAGGGCTTGCCCAGGCGGCGCTTCCCCCCGGCCCGGCATCATGGCGGGCCTGTCATCAAACCGATACGCGTGCCAGCCGGGCCCTCATGCCCGGCCCCGACGGGCCGCATCACAGGAGAACAGATCAGTGAGTCAGCAATTCAACGTAGCGGTATTGGGTGCCAGCGGCGCCGTGGGTCAGGCCATGATCGAGATCCTGGAGGAGCGCGCCTTCCCGGTAGCGACCCTCTATCCGCTCGCCTCCAGTCGCAGCGCTGGGGACACGGTGCGTTTTGGTGGCAAGAACGTCGACATCCTTGACGTGGAGGCCTTTGACTGGAGCCAGGTGGAGATTGCACTCTTCTCCGCCGGTGCCGAGGTCTCGGCCAAATGGGCGCCCATCGCCGCCGAGCACGGCTGCATCGTCATCGACAACACCTCCTGCTTCCGCTACGACGAGGACATTCCCCTGGTCATTCCGGAAGTGAACCCGGACGCGCTGGCCGATTTTCGCAACCGCAACATCATCGCCAACCCCAACTGCTCCACCATCCAGATGCTGGTGGCCCTCAAGCCCCTGCACGACGAGGTGGGCATCAGTCGCATCAACGTGGCGACCTACCAATCCGTCTCCGGCTCCGGCAAGGAAGGGGTGAGCGAGCTGGCGGGCCAGACCGCCCACCTGCTCAACGGCCGTCCGGTGGAGCCGACCCTCTATCCGCAGCAGATCGCCTTCAACCTGATCCCGCAGATCGATGCCTTCACCGACAACGGCTACACCCGGGAAGAGATGAAGATGGTGTGGGAGACCCAGAAGATCCTGGGGGATGCCAGCATCGCCGTGAACCCCACCTGCGTGCGGGTACCGGTCTTCTATGGTCACGCTGAGGCGGTTCATGTGGAGCTGCACCAGCCGCTGGACGCCGAGCAGGTCAAGGAGCTGCTGCGCAATGCCCCGGGCGTCACCCTGTTTGATGATGAAGGGGACTACCCGACCCCGGTGCGCGATGCCACCGGCCAGGATGATGTGATGGTCGGGCGGGTGCGCCAGGATATTTCTCATCCGAGTGGTATCAATATGTGGATCGTGGCCGATAACGTTCGTAAGGGCGCGGCGACCAACAGCGTGCAGATTGCCGAACTGCTGGTACGCGACTACCTCTGAGGCCGGATGTCGGCCCCGGGCGGGGAGGGAACCCCGCCTTGATGTGGGCGCCCTGGCCCCGGGATGTGACCGGGAACCCACTCTCCGGTTTTTGGAATACCGTGTGATATCAGTGGACTAGGTTTTTTTCTACACTCTGGTTCGCGTCTGGGGCTGCTTTCTGGTCGCCGCCGGGCGCGAAATATGTCGGATCGCTGGCTTGAGACCGGCGCCTGATTTATATTGAGCCGATTGTTTTGGGGTAACTATCCAGATTTTTCAATGTGATAGGGCCGTCATACGAAGGAACGAATATGGGACATTCCCGCATAACGCTGGCAACGCTACTCGCATTGGGGCTTCTGGGCACGGTTCAGGCCGAAGAGGGGGCGCGAGAACCCTTCTTTGTCGAACTCAAGGGACCGGATGGCTCACCGCCCCCCGCGGTGCAACCAGAGCCCCGGGCCCAGCCCGTGGCGCCCGTCACCCTGCCCAGAGCCCAGCCCATCGTGCGTCAGGTGCCTGCTGCGTCGGCTGGCAGTTATGGTCCCGTGCGTCCCACCGATACCCTCTGGAGTCTGGCGAGCAAGCATCGCCCGTCCAACCGGGTAAGCGTCTACCAGACCATGGTAGCCATCTATGACAAGAACCCCCGAAGCTTCGCAGACGGCAACATCAACCATATTCTGGTGGGTTCCCACATCCTGCTGCCCACCGCCGCAGAGGCGGGGCGCATCACAGATGCCGAAGCACGCCGTCGCTTCAACAGCGACAACGCGAGCTGGAAGGGGCTGAGCCCCAAATACCTGGCCAACAAGCAATCCCACGTCGCCCAGCCGGTGGTGAGCAAGCCTGCTCCGGCCAAGCCGGCTGTGGTGGCCAAGAATACACCGCCCAAGGCGGCGCCGATCCCGGCGGCACCCAAGGCAACGGCTCCAGCCCCCGAGGTGAAGGAGACCGCCAAGGCGGCTGTCTCCACCCCCGTGGTGGTGAGCGGTGCTGCGAGCAGCGCCGCCAGCACGGCGCCGGCGCCCCTGCCCGCCACTGCGGTGGGCAAACCCTCCACCGAGATGGCGCTGGCCCTGGAAGATGCCAACGCCCAGCTCGGCCAGGTCACCGAGATGAACCACAGGCTCAAGCTGCGTCTGCAAGCCCTGACCGAAGAGGTGGAGACCCTCAAGGCCCAGTTGCAGGATCAAACCGCCCTGCAAAAAGAGGTGGCGGAACTCAAGGCCAATCCGACGCCTCCCGTGGTGGCGCCGGTGCCCAAACAGAGCTGGCTGATGGAGCTGCTCTCTTCGCCGCTCAATCTCGCCATGATCATCCTGCTGCCGGTACTCCTGGTGCTTGCCCTGGTCACGCTCTGGCTGCGTGCTCGTGCCCGCCGCGAGCTGGAAGAGCAGGAGAAGAGCCTCTCCGAGTCGACCTCCATGGTCATGGGAGACGAGAACAGCGAGTTTGATCAGTTGATGACGGTGGGCATCGCGGATGACGAGCCCCTCCATGGCATGCCGGATCTCAACGAGCCGGAAGTGAGCAGGAAGCAAGATGGCGCCAGTGCTGCCGCCGATGTCATCTTCCGGGATGACGAGACGGCGCTCTCCGCCTTTGATGTGGAGCCTGCGGTGACGACGGCGAACCGGGATCCGGATCTGGTGCCCGAGCTGGATCTGGCCCACGAGGGTGACTTCGATCTGCCCGTGGTGCCGGAACTCGATCTCTCCGACGAGCCCACCTCCTCTGCTCGTGGTCATGACGAGATCATGACCGAGGAGGAGCTGCAGGCCGCCCTGTTTGCCGAGCTGGACGCGGATCTGGAAGCGGATCTGGCCCAGGCCCAGGAGGAGAGCCGCAGCCAGCGTGACGAGACACTGGCCAACTTCGATCTGAGCGATCTAGAGACCGGGTTTGGCGAGCCGACCGACGATGAGCTTGCCGCCAAGGCGCCGCACATCGACGAGACGGGGTTTGGCAAGGACGATGTGGACGACATGCTGGCCGAGCTCGGGCTGGAGCCCACCAAGCCGGCGGCGTCCGAGTGGGATCCCAGCGAGCTGGCCCTGGCGGACTTCGAGGATGCCTTCGCCGAGGTGGAGTCCCATCAGGGGGAGGTGAAACCCCGCGAGCAGGTGCAAGACAGCGACTTCGTTGAAATCGACAAGCTGCTGGCCGATGCCGATGCCAGCAGTACGGAGCAGGAACCCTATCAGGGCTTCTCCCTGGATGTGGGGCTGGACGGTTTCCCCGAGGTGCTGCCGGAGTCCAACGGCTTTGATGTGGATGCCGATGACGGCGGGGTGGGGGCCAAGCTGGATCTGGCCCGGGCCTACCTCGAGATCGACGACAAGGAGAGCGCCCGCGAGCTGCTGGAAGAGGCGGTGGCCCAGGGCAGCGAGCACCAGCGCAGCGAGGCGCAGAAGCTGCTCAAGCGCCTGGGCTAGGCAGGCCCTTGTCATCCATGCACCAGAGAGGGCAGCCCGCGGGCTGCCCTCTCTCTTTGGGCGCGGCCTCGCCCGGTCTGGGACTTTTGAGCCCGAGCGCGTATAATCCGCCCCGTTTCTTTCACTGCATCCTTTCATCAGAAGACACCGTTACCCATGCGAATTGCCCTTGGTATTGAATATGACGGCAGCCGGTACTTCGGCTGGCAGCGCCAGCGCGAAGTGATCAGCGTTCAGGAGGAGCTGGAAAAAGCCCTCAGCCGCATCGCCAACCACCCCGTCTCCATCCAGTGTGCCGGTCGCACCGATGCGGGGGTGCATGCCACCGGCCAGGTGATCCACTTCGATACCGAGTCGAACCGCGCAGAAGGCGCCTGGACCCTGGGACTCAACTCCAACCTGCCCCCAGACATCGCCGTGCGCTGGGTCAGGGAGGTGGACGAGCATTTCCATGCCCGCTTCAGCGCCACCGCCCGTCGCTACCGTTACGTCATCTACAACCACAACTACCGCCCGGCCATCCTCGGCAGTGGCGTCAGTCACTACCACGAAACCATCGATGCGGCGCTGATGCACCAGGCCGGCCAGAGCCTGCTGGGGGAGCACGACTTCAGCACCTTCCGGGCTGTCGCCTGTCAGTCCAACACCCCCTGGCGCAATGTGACCCACCTGTGTGTCAGCCGTTCCGGCCCCTACATCGTGCTCGACATCAAGGCCAACGCCTTCCTGCATCACATGGTGCGCAACATCACCGGCTCCCTGCTGCTGGTGGGGCAGGGGCTTCAACCGGTGGAGTGGATTGCCGAGGTGCTGGCGGCGAAGGATCGCAACCTGGCGGGCCCGACCGCCAAGGCGGGCGGCCTCTATCTTGTGGATGTGGATTACCCGGCCGAATTCGGGTTGCCCCGGCCGCCCCTCGGCCCGCTGTGGCTGCCGGACTCGGCACCGGGTACGACCAGTTTTTAGTAACTGGGCCCGAAAATTTGTGGTTTAATGATCCGTCGTTTATTGCCATCGAGCCGTTAAGTCATTGAACAATCAAGGCTCGATGTGTTTTGTCAGGCACAAATGCATTAAGGAATTCCATGAGCTGGCTTGAGAAGATCCTTCCCAAGAGCAAGATCACCACACCGCGTCGTCACAACATTCCGGAAGGGGTGTGGACCAAGTGTACTGCTTGCGAACAGGTGCTCTACCGGGCAGAGCTGGAGCGCAATCTCGAAGTGTGCCCCAAGTGTGACCATCATATGCGCATCAGCGCACGTGCCCGTCTCGAGAGCTTCCTCGACGCCGAGGGACGCAGCGAAGTCGCGGCCGAGCTGGAGCCGCAAGACATCCTGAAATTCAAGGATTCCAAGCGCTACAAGGATCGTTTGTCTGCCGCCCAGAAAGAGACGGGCGAGAAGGATGCGCTGGTGGTGATGAAGGGGACCCTCAAGGGGGTACCGGTCGTCGCCTGTTCATTCGAGTTCTCCTTCATCGGGGGCTCCATGTCCTCCGTGGTCGGTGCCCGCTTCGTGCGTGCCGTCGAGGAGAGCATCAAGGAGGGCCGCGGCCTGGTCTGCTTCTCCACCTCCGGTGGTGCGCGGATGCAGGAAGCCCTGTTCTCCCTGATGCAGATGGCCAAGACCAGTGCGGCCCTAGATCGCCTCACCAAGGCGGGCCTGCCCTTCATCTCCGTGCTGACCGACCCCACCATGGGTGGCGTCTCCGCGAGTCTGGCCATGCTGGGTGACATCAACGTAGGCGAACCCAAGGCGCTGATCGGCTTTGCCGGCCCCCGCGTCATTGAGCAGACCGTGCGCGAGAAACTGCCGGAAGGCTTCCAGCGCTCCGAGTTCCTGCTGGAGAAGGGTGCCATCGATCTCATCATCGACAGGCGCGAAATGCGCAACCGTCTGGCCGGTCTGCTGGCCAAGCTGATGAACACTCAGGTCATCGAAGACTGAAGATGAGTTCACACATGCAACAATCCCAAAGCCGGTCGCTGGTCGACTGGCTTTCTTATTTGGAGCAGATCCACCCGGCCAACATCGACATGGGGCTGGAGCGGGTCGGCACGGTTGCCCGCCGCATGGGCCTCACCGAACTGCCGTTCAAGGTGATCACGGTGGCGGGCACCAACGGCAAGGGCTCCTCCTGCGCCATGGCGGCCAGCATCCTGATGGCCGCCGGCTACCGGGTCGGTGTCTACTCCTCCCCCCATCTGCTGCGCTTTACCGAGCGGGTGCGCGTCAATGGCCAGGAGCTGGCCGATGGCGATCACTGCGCGGCCTTTGCCGAGGTGGAAGCCGCCCGGGGCGACATCGCCCTCACCTTCTTCGAGTTCGCCACCCTGGCGGGTCTGTGGCTGTTTCGCCGCGCCGCGCCCGATGTGCTCTTGCTGGAAGTGGGGCTGGGGGGGCGGCTCGATGCCACCAATGTGGTGGAGTCCGACGTCGCCCTGATCACCTCCATTGCCCTGGATCACTGCGACTGGCTCGGGGATACCCGGGAGGCGGTGGCGGTGGAGAAAGTCGGCGTCTATCGCAAAGGTAAACCCGCCATCAGCGGGGAGCCCAATCCGCCGTCGACCATCGCAAGCGAAGCGGCGCGCCTCGGCGCCTGCCTGCGTCAGGTCGGCATCGATTTTCGTGGTGACGAGCATGAAGGTGACTGGGATTATCACGGCCTGCACCACTGGTCGGGATTGCCCAAACCGGCCCTGCCGCTGATGAATGCGGTCACCGTGCTGGCGGCCCTGGAGTCCCTCGGTCTGCCATTGGCGGAGTCCGCCATCCGCGACGGCCTGGCCAATGCCCGCCTGGCTGGCCGGATGCAGCAGTTGCAAACCTCGCCGCTGGTCATCGTCGACGTGGCCCACAATCCCCACTCTGCCGCCTATCTCGCCAGCCAGCTGCGTCAGCGCCCCGGCAAGGGCAAGCGCCGCGCCGTGGTTGGCATGCTCAAGGACAAGGACATGGCGGGGTCGCTGGCCGAGCTTGACGGTCTGATTGACGAGTGGTTCCTGGCAAGCCTCCACGGCCCGCGCGCGGCCACGGCCGACCAGTTGGCGACGGCCCTTGGCAGCGGCCGGGGCGTGGCGCTCACCTTTGCCTGCGTGGGGGATGCCTACGGCGCCGCCTTGGCCGCATCGAGTCCTGACGATATGGTCATTGTGTTCGGCTCGTTTTACACTGTCGCCGACGTGCTGGCTCTGAGCGCGGTCTGAGCCGTTCGCTCCCCTGGCTCCGTCATCGTGACGACGGGCCGGGTTTTGCACTGGATAATCCCCTTTCAGGCCAAGTGGGTGGCGAGGGACCCGGCTTCGCCAGCCGGCGTGAGGGGAGGCGTTCTTTGCGAAGTGTGCAAGATTGCAATGGATCCTAAGTAACATGGGTGGAAATTAACTTGGCTTCGAAGTTTCAAAACAGATTGGTGGGGACCGTCATCCTGGTCGCCCTGGTGGTCATCTTTCTGCCGGACCTGATGGACGGCAACAAGCTGGAGCAGAAGGACGAGGCCTTCGCCAAGATCCCCCTGCGTCCGGAGCTGGAGCCCGCCAAACCTGCGCTTCAGGTCTCGGCGGCGAGCACCCTGCCGGCCGAGCATCTGGCGAGTCAGCAGCAGGCCTCTGCCGCGACCCAGTGGCAGGTAGAGGAGATTGGCGATACCGTGACCCTGGCCAATCAGGGGGGAGCCAATCCAGCGGGAGCCAGTCAGGCTCCCATCACCCAGCAGCAGCCGGTACAGGCCGTGGCGCAACCCAAGCCCCAGCCCAAACCCGAGCCCAAGCCGGAAGTGATCGCCAAGAAACCGGTGGAGCAGCCCAAACCCAAGCCGGTGCCAACCAAGCCGGTAGAGGTGCAAAAACCGGTGGAGGCCAAGCCACAGGCGGGCCAGATCAAGACCATGGATGATCTCATCGCGAGCAAGATGGCCCAGCCGACTACGGCACCGGCAGCAGCCCCGGCTCAGGGGAGCTGGATCCTGCAGCTTGGCGCCTTCAAGAATGCAGACAGCGTCAATGCCCTGGTGAGCAAGCTGAGGGCGGCGGGCTACTCGGCCCAGACGTCGCCGAGAACCCCGGTGCAGGGGCAGATCAACCGGGTCTTCATCGGGCCGGATGTCTCCAAGGCCAAGTTGCAGGGCATGCAGAGCCGGATCAGTCAGATGACAGGCTTGAGCGGCTCCGTGGTGGCCTACAACCCCTGACAGGACGATGAAATGAAAAGACCGCGCCTCATGGCAACATGGGCGCGGTCTTTTTTTGTGTCCAACACGGGGGAGGCAGTGTGGCTATCGGGCTATCGGGCTGCCGAGGAGGACTAGATGCACTTCACCGGCTTGGGGAGGCCTGCGATCTTGGTGGCCTGCTTGGCGGGGCCTTCCGGGAACAACTTGTAGAGGTAGCGACTGTTGCCCTTCTCCGGGCCGTACTGCTTTTCCATCGCCTTGACCAGGGCGCGGATGGCGGGGGAGGTGTTGAACTCCAGATAGAAGGCCCGTACGAAACGCACCACTTCCCAGTGGGGATCCTCCAGCACTATCCCCTCTTTCTCGGCCAGCACCAGGGCCAGCGCCTCGCTCCATTGCTCGCTGTGGCGCAGATAGCCCTGGGCATCGGTCTCGATGAGTTGGCCGTTGAACTGCAAATGATGTGGCTCGGACATGACGCTTCCTCGAAAAGGCTATCTCAATGGGGCGGGCATGGTAGCGCCTTGCGTCCCGCCCGGCAACCGGGGCGGCGCTTGGCACCTGCCTCGGGCGGGATCGGCCCGGCGGCTATGTCCGGCTAGGTTCGACCCTGACCTGTCAGCAACTGGCCGTCGTTGGCCAGCACCAACAGCTCGTCTGCCAACTGGCTGATGAGGGAGAGCTGCTGGCTCAGCATCAGCTGCTCCTCGCTGCTCTCCGGAGCGATGGCCGGACAGGCTCCCGCGAGCGGCGTCGGCATCTGCCCCGCCAGGTGACCGGCGGCCTGCTCCAGGGTCTGGCTGATGTGGCGGCTTATCTCCTCCAGCCCCTCGATGGGCTCGAGTTTGTCGCGATGGGCCCCGAGTGCCGAGATATAGGAGAGCAGGGCATGGTTGCGCCAGGTGAGAGTGAAGCAGAGATCCAGGAAGCGGCGGCGCTTGCTCGGCTCCACCAGCATGCTCTGCCAGGCCATGGCCAGCTCGCTGTCGGCGAGGTGGGCACACTTGCGGGCCACCCGGTAGTCCAGGGATTCATCCCGTTGGCGATGCAGGCTGGCGAGTACCGCCGAGAGGTACTTCGCATTGGCGGACAGGGAGTTGGCGATAAGGGTCGGCAACCGCTTGTATTGCCAGTCGGGCCAGAGCCAGGCCACCAGGGCGTAGGAGAGCAGGCAGCCGAGCAGGGTATCGAGCAGGCGGGGTCCCAGGATGGCGAAGCCGATGCCATCCAGCAGGTTGAACGCCATCAGCACGTAGAGGGTGATGAAGCAGACGGCGGCGCTGTAGTTGCTGCGCACCTGGGTGAAAAACAGGAAGGCGGCAAGCCCCATGATCCCCAGTTGCAGGTGCAGCTCGGGGAAGAACCAGAGCACGGGCACGCCGATGAGGATACCGGCGAAGGTGCCGAGCATCCGCTGCACCAGACGACGGCGGGTGGCGCTGTAGCTCGGCTGGCAGACGAACAATACGGTGAGCAGGATCCAGTACCCCTTGTCCAGGTGAAACGCCTGCAGAATGCCATAGCCCACTACCAGCCCGAGGGAGAGCCGCAGGGCATGGCGAAACACCATGGAGTTCGGGGTCAGGTGCTGCCTGAGCAATGCCAGCAAGGGCAGGGCGACCGGCCGTGCCAGGGGAGGCAGGCTGGTGGGCGGCGCGGCGGGGTTTTGCAGCTCTTCGGCGCTTTGCAGCAACTGGTTGATGCTGGCTAAGTTGCGACGCAGGAACTTCATCGGTGTCAGCAGGGTCTTGGGGTAGTGCTGCTTGAGGTGGGTGAACTCCAGCTGATCGCCGAGGGCCTCCAGGGTCCAGTGAATGCGTTTGTGGTGGGTGTAGGGCTTGTGCACCAGGATGGCGTAGCCAAGCTGCTGACAGGCGTCGGCAAGCTGTGACAGCACCTCCTGGAAGCCGTCGAGGACGATGCCCTGCTTGAGCTCTGCTTCCAGCTTGCTGTAAGGGTAGTGGCTGGAGGTGGCCCGCTCCTGGATCTCCAGGGCAAGCAGGTAAAGGCGCAGCAGGCCCGCGAGCTCGGGGGCCACCCCGTGGCGGCCGGGGGCATGAAGACGGGCATTGAGCGCCGTCTTGGCCTGGTTCAGGGCATTGACCAGGTTGATGTTGAGCTGGGCCAGATTGTGGCGGATGGCCTGGGCGCCGTGTTCGTCGGCCGGGAAGAAGCGGGATTTCTCCTGCAAGTAGCGGGCGAGGGCGAAGTAGCTCTGGGCCAGTTGCTCGTGCAGGGTCTTGTAGGGCAGCAGCCAGAGCCAGACCAGGGACACCAGGCCGTACCAGAGGGCCCCGGCGCACAGGGCCAGCGGCTGATAGAAGAGATCCGGCGCCTTGGCGGCCCCCAGCATGGTGTAGATGGCAATCAGCAGGGAGCCAAAGCTGATGGTGGCGTAGCGTTGGCCGAGGGCACCCACCATCACGAAGAGGAAGGTGGAGCCCGCGAGCCCGATGGCAAAGAGCCAGGGGGTGGGGAAGAGATACTGTACGCACAATGAGGCAAACAGGAAGCAGATCAGGGTCATGGCGAGGTTCTTGACCCGGCCCCAGAGGCTGTCGTCGGTCTCGGCGATGGCGCCGGCCACCACCCCGAGGGAGAGCAGCACGGTGAGCTGGATGTCACCGGTAGCCAGCGCGAAGGCGAGCAGCCCCGCGATGGCGAGCAGGACCTTGAGAGCGAAATAGATGTGGCTGTCTGTCAGCAGCCGGCGCAGCAGGCCGGAGAAATCCATCGGCATGCTAGGCACCACCCTTGAACGAGGTGAAATCGATGTGGCTGTCGGTCAGCAGACGGCGCAATAAACCTGAGAAGTCCATGGGCATGGGATGAAGGCAACCCTTGAGCGAAACGAAAGCGACAGCATAACCCGTCGACAGCGAAACGGCCCTGATTTGGATCAGGGCCACTTCGCTTCATATCCTTGATTTGCAACTTATCCTGACAGAAATGGGCGCCAATAAAAACCCCGCCGAAGCGGGGTCTTGTGCATATCAAGCATCCATCAGTTGCGGTTGCCGCCAAGCAGGCTCAGCAGGCTCAGGAAGATGTTGTAGATGGAGACATACAGGGTGACGGTGGCAGAGATGTAGTTGGTCTCGCCGCCGCGCACGATCTGCTGGGTGGTCAGCAGGATGGCGCCGGAGGAGAAGAGCATGAACATGGCGGACAGGGCCAGGCTCAGGGCGCTCATCTGCAGGAAGATGTTGGCGACCATGGCAACCAGCAGTACCCAGAACCCGACGAACAGCATGCCGCCGAGGAAGGAGAGGTCCCGCTTGGTGGTCAGGGCATAGGCAGACAGGCCGAAGAAGGTGAGCGCAGTACCGCCCAGCGCCGTCATCACGATCTCGCCGCCGCCGTTGTTCATGTACATGTTGATGATGGGGCCGAGGCTATAGCCTAGCAGGCCGGTCAGGGCGAAGGTGAACACCAGCCCCATGCCGTTGTCACGGTTCTTCTCGGTCAGGAACATCAGGCCGTAGACACCGATGAGGAACACGGCCCAGTGCAGGGGCGGCATGTTCATGACGGTTGCTACCCCGGCTACCACGGCTGAGAAGCCAAGAGTGAGGGAGAGCAGCATGTAGGTGTTGCGCAGCACCTTGTTGGTGTCGCGCACGGCACCCTGGGTGCCAGTGTAGATAGAACGGGTATCCATCTTGATGTCCTCTTGATTTCCGGGGTGAAGCGACCAGTTGTGCTTCGTTAACGCATTGTATGCACTGAATGTGTGGATGACGAGCGCTGATTTCAAGCGCCACCCCACCTGCGTGGTGCCTACTATCCCAGAGCAAAGATGTATTGCGCATGAACAAGGAGGCTCAAGGCGTTGCAGAGGGCGCCTGCTCCTGCTCTTTACCCTGTCTGGCGATCCGCGTCGGCGAGAAGCCGAACTGCTTTCTAAACGCCGTGATGAAATTGGCCACATGGTCATAGCCGGCGTGGGCGGCGGCGCCTTGCAGAGAGAGACTGCGCGCCTCCAGCCTGGCCCGCGCTTCTTGCAGCTTTCGCTGGCGAAGGTAGCGCTGCAGGCTCATGCCCAGCTCTTTTTTTGCGGCCCGCTGCAAGGTGGAGACGCTCATGCCGAGGGTGGCCGCGATCTCGGTCAGGGTCATCTCGTCCACTTTTTCATCCCTGAGCAGCATCTTGAGGCGCGTCGGTTGCTCGTTCTGGCGCTGGCAACAGGGGGAGGCGGCCTGCTGGAGGTTGGTCATCAGGCTCTCCCAGACACTGAGGGCAAAGGCCTTGCGCATCAGCATCTCGGAGGCGTTCTGGCTGCTGGTGAGATTGAGCGCTTCCGCAATCTGTCCAAGGGCAGCGGGCAGGGTCCAGTCGACGCGGCTCAGATGGCGGCTGAAGGTCTGTGTGAAAGCCTTGCGATGCGCCTGTGCCAGGTTGTGGGCGAGCCAGGTGTGGTCCAGGGAGAGGACGATGCTGCGGCTGCGCACCTGGGCTTTGGCCGCCCCCTGCACGATGTCGGGCTCGGTATAGAGGATGGCGGTTGCCACTATGGGGTCGGACTCGTGGAAGCGACACCCCTTGAGCCTGTGAGTGGCGCCATAGGTCATCAGGGCCCGGCTCTCGAGGGGAATGGCGATGATCAACTGCGGCGGCAACTCCCGCTCGGTGGCGAAGTCTGCCTTGTGAACGATGTCCTTGTTGTGAAAGCGAAGACCCTCCTGGATCACCAGGTTCTCCACCCTGCCGGTGAAGCGCCCCCGTTGGCGTGCGCTGGTGTCCCTTGCCACTGTGTCAGTCATGTGCAATTTGACCATGTCGAAGAGTGAAATGACCACACCGCAAAACTGCGGCGGAAGATGGAGTGATATATTAGCCCCCGGAAAATCAAATGAAAATGATTATCATCTCTATCTTGGGGTCACTCTTACTATGGTTGTCTTGAAGGATAAAGCGCGAAGCCTGCTGGCTCTGGCCATCTCTGCCGCTCTGGCCGTCACCGTTGCCGCCCCAGCAGGGGCACACACACCGGACATCAAGCCGGACGAAACCCTGGTCGTCTATGGCAATCCACTCTACGGGATGTCGCCGTCGGAGGAGACGGGAGGCTATGGGGTCGACTCGGCCACCGTCGGCACCAAGACGCCGGCGGCCCTCAAAGACATCCCCCAGTCGATCACCGTGTTGACCAACGACTACATCGAGGAGCGCAACTTCGTGGCGGTGGACGATCTGGCCAAGTTCACGCCGGGTCTGCGCACCCTGGTCAATGACAGCGGTCGCTCCTCCATCTTCTCCCGTGGCTATGAGTACGACGAAGTGAACCTCAACGGCCTGCCATCGCCCATGCAGAGCAAGTACGGCACCCTGCCGTCGCTGGCGGCGGTGGATCGGGTGGAGATCATGCGGGGCCCCTCCGGCCTCTTCAACAGCACCAGCGAGCTGGGGGGCGTGATCAACATGGTGCTCAAGCGTCCGACCGACGCCTTCAAGGGCTCGGTCACGGCGCGCTATGGCAGCTGGGACAGGCATTACCTGGAGGCGGACATGGGGGGCGCACTCAACCACGAGGGTTCCCTGCGCGGCCGCGTCGTGGTGGCCAACGCCGACATCAAGAACCAGGTGGACTACAACAACAACGACAACGGTACCTACTACGGCACCCTGGAGTTCGATCTCTCGGATCGCACCCGCCTCTCCGTCTACGCCCTGCACCAGACCAAGGACATCCTGCCCACCAACGGCCTGCCGGCGTACAAGGACGGCTCCCTGCTCGACATCGGCCGCAGCACCTACCTGGGGTCGGCTGAAGATTTCTTCGACGCCGACACCACGGATGTGGGGGCCTCGCTGCAACACGCCTTTGCCAACGGCGGGGCGGGTCAGGTCTCGGCCCGCTACATGGATCACGACATGCGGCTGGAGCAGACCTTCACCAACGGCCCCGTGGACGCGGCGGGCAACACCGGGCTGATGTTCAACGGCCAGGGGAACCAGCAGAAGAACATGGCCTTCGATGCCAACTACAGTCAGATGTTCGATCTGCTGGGGCACAAGAGCGAGTTTGTGCTGGGCTCCGACTACAAGCGCTACGAGTCGGACATCCAGACCTACACCAACCGCAACCTCGGCAAGATCAATGTGTTCGATTTCGACCCGACCCGGGTCGCCAAGCCGGACTACAGCTACACCAAGAATGACCATGAGGAGCAGTCGGAGCTCGGTCTGTATGGCAAGGTGACCTGGCGTCTGCTGGAGCCGCTGGCGGTGATCACTGGGGCCCGCGTCTCCTGGTACGATCTGGATGCCGTCAGCACGACCCTGAGTTCCGGAGCCCAGAGTGGCGAGTCCAGTGCGTTCAACGGCAAGCTCACCCCCTACGCGGGGGCCGTCTATGACCTGAGCGACGAACACGCCTGGTATGCCAGCTACTCCAAGGTGTTCAAGCCCCAGACCAGCCAGGACGAGAGCGGCAACCTGCTCAAGCCCCGGGAGGGCAGCCAGTGGGAAACCGGCATCAAGTCCTCGCTGCGTGACGGCCTGCTCAATACCCGGGCGACCCTCTTCCTGATGAAGGACGACAACATCGCGGCCCAGGCCTACGACGATCAGGGCATTGCCATCACCAACACCTACTGGGCTACCGGCAAGGTGGAGACGCAAGGGGTGGAGCTGGAGGCGAGCGGCTATCTCAGCCAGAACTGGATGGTGATGACCGGCTATACCTTCACCGACATCGAGGAGAAGGCCGGGGATCACAACCCGAAATTCGACACCATCCCCCGTCACACCCTCTCGCTCTGGACCGACTACCACCTGGCCGACTGGGTGCAGGGGCTGCACCTCGGGGCAGGAATGACGGCGGTGAGCGACTACGGCTTCAACCAGAAGGGGGTCGAGACCCATCAGGGGGGCTATGCCCTGTTCGATGCGGCGGTGCGTTACGAGATCAACGACAGAATGCAGGTGACCCTGAACCTCTACAACCTGCTCGACCGGGAGTACTTCTACCGGGTCGGCTCCACCAGCACCTTCAACATGTACGGCGAGCCGGCGAACCTGATGGCAGGCTTCACCTACAAGCTGTAACGACCGACGACAGCAGGGCCTGCGGGCCCTGCTGTCGTCTCTGTGCGCCGCCCTACGGGGGATCCCCAAGGCTGGCGACACAATCCTGGTTCATCCAATGACAAGACTCATCACCCTGCTGCTCATCATGATCACACTCTCTTCTGCCCAGGCAGACATGCTCCACTACGCCCAGCGCTTCACCCACCATTCGGCCCTGCTGGGGGAGACGCGGCAATACAGCGTCTCCCTGCCCCAGGAATATGAACGCGAGCCCGGGGCTCGGTTCCCCGTGCTCTATCTGCTCGACGGGGAGAAGAGCCTGCTGGAGGTTGTCGGCATCACCCGGGCCCTGCGGGCCGGGCTCAATCCGGCTATCCCCCCCCTCATCATCGTCGCGGTGCACAACACCGACCGGATGCGGGATTACACCCCGAGCCACACCATGACCTTGCCCAATGGGGCACCGGCGGGGCCCGGCTATGCCGTGACGGGGGGCGGGCCCCGGTTCCTGCGCTATCTGAGTGAGGAACTGCGCCCCCTCATCGAGGAGAGGTTTCGGACCCAGGCGCCGGCCCTGCTGGTGGGCCACTCCCTCGGCGGCCTGCTGGCACTCGATGCACAGGCGCAAGACGGCGGCCAGTTCCAGGGGGTGATCGCCATCGACGCCAGCCTCTGGTTCGATTACCCCCGCAATTACGAGCGCATCGCGTCGGAGTTGACCGGGCCGCTCAAGCACGCCTCCTCGCTGTTCATGGCGGTGGCCAACAACCCCTTCACCCCGGGATTCGGGCGCTCGGCGTTTCACCGGGATCGCCTGCAGCAGTTTGCGCGGCAGGTAGTTGCAGCGCCCGGCGCAAACCTGAACGTCACCAGCCGCTACTTCGAGGAGGAGGATCACCACAGCGTCTACCACCCCGCCGTCTATCAGGGACTCCAGTGGCTGTTTCAGGGCTATCGGCTGGATCTGGCGCCCGGGCACTTCAGCCGACAGGGGGTGATCGCCCGCTTTGATGCCCTGAACCGCCACCTCGGCAGCGCACTGCGCCCGGAGCTGGGGAGCCTGCGGGACATCAGGGAGAAGGCCGCGCGCTGGCCGCAGATGGCGATCCCCGTGGACGAGGCCGATGCCCTGCTGGCCCACTACTACGGGTCGAAGCCGTGAAAAGCCGATTTTTTGCCTGTGTCTGGAATCGTCACAACGGCGCCGGAGACGGGTGTCGGTCCGGCGCCATCCCTGGGTAGACTGCCGAAACGAGGGGCGCTGGGTCGGTGCCCCGATAGAGGCAGGGAGTGAGCGATGGCGGTTGCAGGAAAGAGGGGAGGCATGCTGGCCCTGTGGTGCGGTGCACTCCTGATGTCGGGGTGTGGTGGGTTTGCGCCTGCGCCCATTCCCGTCACCTATCTGAGTCAGGATCCGCCCCCAGGCAGGCTGCCCCTTGGGGAGACCGCCTATGTGGATGACGGTCGCTGCCCACCAGGGCAGGTCAAGCGGCTCATCGGCGGGGACGCGAAGCACAATGTGCCAAGAAAGGTGGAGTGTGTGGCAAGACCGCAATGATGATGTGATTTTCACAGCCTGAAACATCCAAAAAAGAGCCCTGAGGCAGTCGCCTTGGGGCTCTTTTCGTCTGGCTGGCCGGTCGGTGTGATGCCGCAGCGGGCTAGAAGGTATCTCCAGGGACCCGCACCCAGCCTTCCATCAGGATGCGGGCGGAGCGGGACATCACCGCCTTGGTGACCGTCCACTGTCCCGCGACCTGCTCTGCCTGGGCTCCGACTCTCAGGGTGCCGGAGGGGTGACCAAAGCGCACCGCTTCGCGCTCGCCGCCCCCGGCGGCCAGATTGACGAGGGTGCCGGGAATGGCCGCCGCCGTGCCGATGGCCACGGCGCAGGTGCCCATCATGGCGTGGTGCAGCTTGCCCATGGAGAGGGCCCGCACCAGCAGATCGATCTCGCCGGCAATAATCTCCTTGCCGCTGGCGGTGCGGTAATCCTTGGCGGGTGCGACGAAGGCAATTTTCGGGGTGTGCTGGCGAGTGGCCGCCTCTTCGGGGCGCTTGATGAGCCCCATGCGCAGGGCACCGGCAACCCGGATCGCCTCGAAACGGGCGAGCGCTTGCGGGTCTGTGTTGATCGCCTCGCGCAGCTCGGTGCCTTCATAACCGATGTCCTCGGCGTTGACGAACACCGTGGAGATGCCTGCGCTGATCAGGGTGGCCTTCAAGGTGCCGCTCTTTACAACAGAATCCGGCACCTCCAGCTCGTCTATCAGATTGCCGGTGGGGAAGAGGGCGCCGCCGTCTTCACCCTCGTCGGACGGGTCGAGAAACTCCAGCACGATCTCGGCGGCGGGGAAGGTCACCCCGTCCAGCTCGAAATCGCCTGTCTCCTGCACCTGGCCGTTCGTCACCGGCACGTGGGCGAGGATGGTCTTGCCGATATTGGCCTGCCAGATCCGCACCTCACAGGTGCCGCTCTCCGGGATGCGGGACGGGTCCATCAGGCCGGCGTGGATGGCGAAGGCCCCGGCGCCGGTGGAGAGGTTGCCGCAGTTGCCGCTCCAGTCCACGAATGCCTTGTCGATGGCGACCTGGCCGTAGAGGTAGTCCACGTCGTGATCGGGCTTGCTGCTCTTGGAGAGGATCACGCACTTGCTGGTGGACGAGGTGGCGCCCCCCATGCCGTCGACATGGGCGCCGTAGGGATCGGGGCTGCCGATGACCCGCAGGAAGAAGGCATCCCGTGCCGGGCCCGGCTGCTGGCAGCGCTCGGGCAGGTCAGATAAGCGAAAGAAGACCCCCTTGCTGGTGCCGCCGCGAAGGTAGGTGGCCGGAATTCTGACTTGTGGTATGTGGGCCATAGAGAGTGTCCTGAAAAGAGTCATAGATCCTGCTCCCTCTGGGAGAAGGTACCCGAAGGGCGGATGTGGGGGATGTCCCCTCATCCCAACCCTCTCCCAAAGAGAGAGGGTGCCTTATGCCTTCCCCTTTTTCAAAGGGGTGGAGCGAGTTGCGATTTAGCTCACGGCCTTTTGCGCGGTCGACGCCAGAAAATCCTGGGCGAAGCGTTGCAGCACGCCACCCGCCTCATAGACCGAGACCTCCTCGGCGGTGTCGAGGCGGCAGGTCATGGGCACCTGGATCACTTCGCCGCTCAGGCGGCGGATCATCAGAGTGAGATCGGTGCGCGGCTGGCGTGCTCCCACCACGTCATAGGTCTCGGTGCCATCGAGGCCCAGCGTGAGGCGGGTGGTACCCGGTTTGAACTCGAGCGGCAGCACCCCCATACCTATGAGGTTGGTGCGGTGAATGCGCTCGAAGCCTTCCGCCGCGATCACCTCCACCCCGGCAAGGCGCACCCCCTTGGCCGCCCAGTCCCGGGACGAGCCCTGACCGTAGTCGGCACCGGCCACGATGATGAGGGGCTGCTTGCGTGCCATGTAGGTCTCGATGGCTTCCCACATCCGCATTACTTTGCCGTCCGGCTCGACACGGGCGAGGGACCCCTTCTGCACCACGCCGTTCACCACCGCCATCTCGTTGACCAGCTGGGGGTTGGCGAAGGTGGCGCGCTGGGCGGTCAGATGATCGCCGCGGTGGGTGGCGTAGGAGTTGAAGTCCTCCTCCGGCAGGCCCATCTTCGCCAGGTATTCCCCCGCCGCGCTGTCGGGCAGGATGGCGTTGGAAGGGGAGAGATGGTCTGTGGTGATGTTGTCCGGCAACAGCGCCAGGGGCCGCATGCCGCGCAGAGTGCGCTCGCCCGCCAGTGCCCCCTCCCAGTAAGGCGGGCGACGGATATAGGTGCTTTGCGCACGCCAGTCGTACAGGGGCGCCACCTTGGGGCCATGGTCTTCCTCGAGGGTGAACATGGGGATATAGACCTGGCGGAACTGGGACGGCTTGACCGAGGCCTTGACTACGGCGTCGATCTCTTCATCCGACGGCCAGATGTCTTTGAGGCGAATGTCGCGGCCGTTCACCACTCCCAGCACATCCTTCTCGATGTCGAAACGGATGGTGCCGGCGATGGCGTAGGCCACCACCAAGGGCGGGGAGGCGAGGAACGCCTGCTTGGCATAAGGGTGGATGCGGCCATCGAAGTTACGGTTGCCGGACAGCACCGCCGTGGCGTAGAGGTCCCGCTCGATGATCTCCTGCTGGATGGCGGGATCCAGGGCACCGGACATGCCGTTGCAGGTGGTGCAGGCGAAGGCCACCACGCCAAAACCGAGTTGCTCAAGTTCCTCGTCCAGTCCCGCCTCTTTCAAGTAGAGGGCGACTGTCTTGGAGCCGGGGGCCAGGGACGACTTGACCCAGGGCTTGCGCATCAGGCCGAGCCGGTTGGCGTTGCGGGCCAACAGGCCTGCGGCAATCACGTTGCGCGGGTTGCTGGTGTTGGTGCAACTGGTGATGGCGGCGATGATGACGGCGCCATCGGGCAAGAGGCCGTCAGCCTCCTGGGCACGAGCCTTGTCCAGGTCCACCGCGATTTCGCGCTCGGCCAATGCCGATACCGGCAGGCGGCGATGGGGATTGGAGGGGCCCGCCAGGGTGCGCACCACGTTCGACAAGTCAAAGTGCAGCACCCGCTCGTACTGGGCGCTCGCCAGGGCATCGGCCCAGAGACCGGCCTCCCTGGCATAGGTTTCCACCAGCCTGACCTGCTCGTCGTCACGGCCGGTGAGCTTGAGGTAGTCGAGGGTCTGCTGGTCGATGAAGAACATGGCCGCGGTAGCACCATACTCCGGTGCCATGTTGGAGATGGTGGCCCGATCGCCGAGGGTGAGGGCGGCGGCGCCCTCGCCACGAAACTCCAGGTAGGCGCCGACTACCTTCTGCTGGCGCAGGAATTCGGTGAGCGACAGCACCAGGTCCGTGGCGGTGATGCCGGGCTGCGGCTTGCCGGAGAGCTCCACGCCGACGATCGAAGGCAGCCGCATCCAGGAGGCGCGCCCCAGCATGACGTTCTCGGCTTCCAGCCCACCCACCCCCACCGCGATGACGCCCAGAGCGTCAACGTGGGGGGTGTGGCTGTCGGTGCCGACGCAGGTGTCCGGGTAGGCGAGGCCGCGATCGGCGTGGATGACCGGCGACATCTTCTCCAGGTTGATCTGGTGCATGATGCCGTTGCCGGGCGGGATCACCTCGATGTTCTTGAACGCCTGCTTGGTCCAGTTGATGAAGTGGAAGCGATCCTCGTTGCGGCGATCCTCGATGGCGCGATTCTTCTCGAACGCCTGGGGGTCAAAGCCGCCGCACTCCACGGCGAGGGAATGGTCGACGATGAGCTGCACCGGCACCACGGGGTTGACCTGGGCGGGATCTCCCCCCTGCTCGGCGATGGCGTCGCGAAGGCCCGCGAGGTCCACCAGGGCGGTCTGACCCAGGATGTCGTGACACACCACCCGCGCCGGGAACCAGGGGAAGTCGCGATCGCGCTTGTTGTGCACTATCTGGCCGAGGCACTCGCCGAGGATGGTCGGATCGCACCGACGCACTAGGTTCTCGGCGTGGACGCGGGCGGTGTAGGAGAGCCTGTCCCAGGCGCCGGGGGCGATGGCGTTCACCGCCTCCCGGGCGTCGAAGTAGTCAAGCTGTGTGCCGGGCAGGGGCTTGCGATATTGCGTGTTGATCATCACTTGCGCTCCTTGAGCGGCACGAACTGGAGATCCTCCGGGCCGACGTAGTTGGCGCTCGGGCGGATGATCTTGCCGTCGATGCGCTGCTCGATGACATGGGCCGACCAGCCTGAGGTGCGGGCGATGACGAACAGCGGGGTGAACATGGCGGTGGGCACCCCCATCATGTGGTAGCTGACGGCGCTGAACCAGTCGAGGTTCGGGAACATCTTCTTGGCCTCCCACATGGTGGACTCCAGCCGCTCGGCGATGTCGAACATCTTGGTGTTGTGCTGCTCCTGGCTGAGCTCGCGCGCCACCTCCTTGATCACCTTGTTGCGGGGATCTGAGACGGTGTAGACCGGGTGGCCGAAGCCGATGACCACCTCCTTCTTCTCGATGCGGGCGCGAATGTCGGCCTCCGCCTCGTCCGGGTTCTCGTAGCGCTTCTGGATCTCGAAAGCCACCTCGTTGGCGCCCCCGTGCTTTGGCCCGCGCAGGGCACCGATGGCTCCCGTGATGCAGGAGTACATGTCCGAGCCGGTGCCGGCGATGACGCGGCCGGTGAAGGTGGAGGCGTTGAACTCGTGCTCGGCGTAGAGGATGAGAGAGGTGTGCATGGCGCGAACCCAGGAGTCGCGTGGCTTGTGCCCGTGCAGCAGGTGCAGGAAGTGGCCGCCGATGGAGTCGTCGTCGGTCTCCACATGGATGCGTTTACCGTTGTGACTGAAGTGGTACCAGTAGAGCAACACGGAGCCGAGACAGGCCATCAGCTTGTCGGCGATGTCCCGGGCGCCCGGGTGGTTGTGATCGTCCTTCTCCGGCGACAGGCACCCCAGAACGGAGACGGCGGTGCGCATCACGTCCATGGGGTGGGCGGAGGGAGGCAACTGCTCCAGGGCGGTCCTGACCCCGGTGGGCAGGCCGCGCAGGGCCTTGAGCTTGGCCTTGTAGGCGGCGAGCTCCGCCACATTGGGCAGGTGGCCGTGCACCAGCAGGTGGGCTATCTCTTCAAACTCGCAGCTGGTGGCCACGTCCAGGATGTCGTAGCCACGGTAGTGCAGATCGTTGCCGCTGAGGCCCACGGTGCACAGGGCGGTATTGCCGGCGGCGGTGCCGGAAAGGGCGACGGATTTCTTCGGCTTGAAGCCGGTGGTTTCGGGCAGGGCGCTCATCACATGTTTCCTCATTCAGTCCGTTGATGCGCCAGCCGCCAGCATAAGGCGGCCGGTCGCCGTCTTATTCCTTTGTCGAAAGATCCTGGGTGAACAGCCTGTCCAGGGTCTGCTCGTAGTGGTGGTAACCGAGAAAATCGTAGAGGGACTCCCGGGTCTGCATGGTGTCGACCACGGCGCGCTGGTGGCCGTCGCGGCGAAGCGTCTGATAGACGTTGAGGGCGGCCTGGTTGGCGGCGCGGGCGGCGCTCAGGGGGTAGAGCACCATGTCGACGCCATGCAAGGCGAGCGCCTCCTTGTCAAACAGCTCGGTCTTGCCGAACTCGGTCATGTTGGCGAGGATCGGCACCCCGGCCGCTTGCCTGAAACGGTCGTACTGCTCGAGCTCGGTGACCGCTTCGGCGAAGATCATGTCGGCGCCCGCCTCCACATAGGCGGCGGCGCGCTCCAGGGCCGAGCCCAGCCCTTCCACCGCCAGGGCGTCGGTGCGGGCCATGATGACGAAACTCTCGTCCTGGCGGGCATCCACCGCCGCCTTGATCCTGTCCACCATCTCGGTGACGCTGACCACGGCCTTGTTGGGCCTGTGGCCGCAACGCTTCTGGGCCACCTGATCTTCCATGTGGACGGCGGCCACACCGCCGCGCTCGAAGGCGCGGATGGTGCGGGCGATGTTGAAGGCGCCCCCCCAGCCGGTGTCGATGTCCACCAAGAGTGGCACCTGGGTGGCGGCAGTGATGCGTTCGGCATCGATGAGCACGTCATTCATGGAAGTCATGCCGAGATCCGGCAGGCCATAGGAGGCGTTCGCCACCCCGGCGCCGGAGAGATAGAGGGCCTGGAAGCCGCTGCGCTCGGCCATCAGCGCCATGTAGGCATTGATGGTGCCGACTATCTGCAGGGGCTTTTCGTTGGCCAGGGCCGTGCGAAAACGCTTGCCGGCCGAGGGGGAGAGGTTGGACATGGTGACTCCTTTCATGGGGTGCGTGTCTGCTGGATGTGTAGGGTGAATGGCATCATCTCACACTACGTTTACGTTAACGTCAATTATGCTTAGGTCCAAGGTCGTATCAAGTGTGCTCTCCCCTGACGGGCCCCTGGTAACACCAGTAACACAGACTCGTTGGAACCATTTTTTGGTGTGATGCATCGTGTGGGAGAGAGGTGAACCTGGGAAAATGCCGAGTGTTTTTTGGCCAAACCTGGTCTTTTGGGGTCATAATCTTGCGCGGCGTCAAACAGGATGCAAATTGTGTCTCAGCCATCCTCCCCGACTGGGTCTCTGCGTTGCTTGCCCGTAGGCGTTTGGCTACGCTCAGTGGGTGATCAAACAAGGGGTGTGCGCCATGAAGAAAAGCCAGGTTCATCTCATCGACGAAGAGGTGGATTTTCCTGCCAATGAACAGCTGGTCTCCACTACGGACCTGCAGGGTGTGATCACCTACGCCAATGATCACTTCTGCCGGGTAGCGGGGTACAGCCGGGCTGAGCTCATCGGCCAGCACCACAACATGGTTCGCCACCCGGACATGCCCAAGGCTGCATTTGCTGACCTCTGGGGCAAGCTCAAGCAGGGCAAACCCTGGCGCGGCATGGTGAAAAACCGCTGCAAGGATGGGCGTTACTATTGGGTGGATGCCTATGTCACCCCTATCTTCGAGCAGGGGCGGATCAATGGCTACCAGTCGGTCCGCAGTCGCGCCGCGCCGGAGATGAAAGCCGTGGCCGGGCGCACCTATGCCAGATTGAAGAGCGTGGAGCGGGGGGAGCGAAAGGGCGGATTGAGCCTGCGCCCGATGCGCCACGGGCTGGCCATCATCGGTGTCTTGCTGATGCTGGCAGGGGGGGCCTATCTGATGGGGCCCTGGGGGCCGTTGTTCACCCTGTTGCCTCTCTTGTGGCTGGCCCTGATCTATCGTGACACCCTCATCACTACCCCCCGTTATCTGCGACAGCTCGCGGACGAATATGACAGCCTGACCCGGCTCATCTATTCGGGGGAGGATGCCAGTGCCATTGCAGACTTCCACATCAAGCTGTTGCAGGCCAGGATCCGCACCGTCCTTGGACGAGTGGACGATGCGACCCTCTCCCTGCAGGATCTCGCGGTGCATCTGAAAACAGCCTCCAGCGAGGCGAGCGCCGACATCGCCGAACAGGATATCCAGACCCAGCAGGTGGCGACGGCCATCACCGAGATGGCGGCGACAGCCCACGAGATTGCCCGCAATATCCTGGAGACGGACAACCAGATAGCCCAGGCCAAGGCGCACTGCCAACACACCGATCAGCAGTTGGAAGATACCCAGCACAGGGTGATGGAGCTGGCCACCCAGGCAGAGCATGCCTTCACGGCCGCCGTGGCACTGGCGGAGGAGTCGGACCGCATCGGTGTGCTGATGAGCGAGATCCAGGGCATTGCGGATCAGACCAATCTGCTGGCGCTCAACGCCGCCATCGAGGCGGCGCGGGCAGGGGAGCAGGGGCGAGGCTTTGCGGTGGTGGCGGACGAGGTGCGAACCCTCTCCACGCGCACCCACAAGGCGACCGAGCAGATCCAGAGCAGCATAGGCCAGATCCAGCGTACCCTGAACGGCTGGAAGGGAATGATGCAGCAGAACCTGCAACAGACCCAATCCTGCGTGACCCTGACCCGCCAGGGATCAGAGAGCCTGCATCAGGTGCTGGCGGAAATAGAACGGGTGGTGGACCTCTCGGCCCAGATCTCGACGGCGGCAGAGGAGCAGCAGGCGGTGGTGGAGGACATCAGCCGCAACGTCAACGCCATCTCCCAGCACTCCCACACCAACAGCAACAAGATGCAGGACATGGACGCTTCGAGCGACATCCTGCTCACCAAGGCTCGCCAGCTCATATCCCTGGGGAGACCTTCGGGTAAGAGCGGTCAGACTCATGCAATGCAGGAAGGCCACCCCTGGGGTGGCCTTCCTGTTTATTGGTTTCATGGGGGTATCGGCTCTGTGTGCCGGGAGATGAACCAGTCAGCCGGACTGCTCCGCCAGCGTGATGACGCGGCCGCCCTTGTCACAATACATGGCCCTGTCGGCCTGAATGAGCCACTGCTCCGGGCTCCAGTCATGCTGGTAGTGGCTGACGCCGATGCTGATGCCCACCTGCATCGGCTGGTCATTGACCACGAAGGGGGCCTGCATGGCCTGGCGGATCACGGCGGTGACCTCCTCTGCCTGACGGATATCGTAGCCCGGCAGCAGCAGGATGAACTCGTCCCCCGCCAAGCGGGCAAAATAGCACTGGTGGCCGATGGCGTCGTGGATCCGTCGGGCCAGCTGGCAGAGGATGGCATCCCCCTGGCTGTGGCCGAAGTTGTCGTTGATGCGCTTGAAGTCATTGAGATCGCAAAACAGCAGGCAGCCCGGATTGTCGCTTTGCACCTGGTGTTTCAACTGCTCCATCAGGCTCAGGCGATTGGGCAGCCCGGTAAGGGGATCGAGGCGGGCCAGTTGCAGTATCTCCTGCTCTCGCTGCTTGCGCAGGGCCACTTCCTGGTTGAGCCGCTTGTTGCTCATCAGAAGATAGAGGGAGAGCAGCAGGATGAGACCACCAACACCCAGGCTCAGCAGGAACCATGGACGCCAGAAGCTCCACTGTTCTGAGGGAACCTGATAGAGAAAACGGGTCAGGGAGACCGGTTTGGCAAGGAGGCCTATCTCGACCAGCTGCTGCATGATGTGAGCGAAGCGATCCGGATTCATATACCCGATCTCCACATAGAGCGGCTGGATCATCTCCTTGCTCATCTGCAACTCGTATTCCATGTGGGCCTGACTGCGGTTGACGCCATACTCTGTGCGCAGCAGGGCGATGGCTTCCTCGGGGTGGGTGAGGGCATAGCGCCATCCCTGGAGGCTGGCTGCACGAAAACGTGCTACCCGCTCCGGATTGAGCCGCTCCTGTGCCTGGGTGGTGAAGAGAATGTCGCTGTAGAAATCGATGCCGTAGTTGCGAGGGTTGATGACGGACACCGAGATGCCGCGCTCTTCCAGATAGAAGGGCTCATTGCTCAGATAGGCGTTGAAGATGTCTATCCGGCCGGCGATCAGATCGTCGATGTTGACCGAAGTGGGTACCGGGATGAGCTGGCGCTCGTGAAGCCCCTGATAGTAGAGGGTGGCCAGCAGTTCGGCATCCTGATGACCCGGAAACATCATGATCCGTTTGCCACGCATGTCCGCAACGGTGAGAATGCCGCTGTCGCGGCGTGCCAGGAAGATGGAGGGAGAGTGCTGGTAGACGCTGGCCAGCGCCAGCAGTGGCTTGCCCTGGGCGTAGTGGGTCAGCACCTCGGTGTTGCCGACGCCAAAGTCGGCGCGTCCGGCCAGCACCTCCTGAACCGGACTTATTCCCTTGCCACCTGGCCTTATCTCGACATCCAGACCGACGTCGGCGTAATACCCCTTGGCCTTGGCCATGTGATAGCCCACAAACTGGGGCTGATGCAGCCAGCGCAACTGCAATACCACCTTCTCCGGCAGATCACGTGTCCGTTCACTGGCCTGGAGGGGCGAGAAGCAAGTGATGCCAAGCAACAACAGCCAAAACAGGCATTTTTTCATTCGTGCGATTCTTGTGCTGAGGGTCCATGAAGATGGCCTGCAGGCCTGCATTCAAGTTGTTAACAAATAACATTCTAAAGGGTTATACATGTACCGGATACAATTGCAGCACAAAGATTTCATAGTGATCAACAAGCGTCCGGGCATTGGCATGCACGATGATGCCGGCGAGCCGGGTCTCGTCAATCGGGTCAGAATGGATACCGGTCTTGACCTCTATCCGGTCCATCGACTGGACAAGATGACCTCTGGGCTGGTGCTGCTGGCCCGCACCGCCGAAGCGAATCGCGCCCTCAGCATGGCTTTCGCGGCGCGGGAAGTGAGCAAGCAGTATCTGGCCCTCTCCGATCGCAAGCCGAAGAAGAAGCAGGGCTGGGTGAAGGGTGACATGGAGAAAGGGCGAGGCGGCAGCTGGATGCTGAGCCGCACCCAGGATAACCCGGCCATCAGCTGGTTCGACTCCGTTTCGGTGCGCGAGGGGCTGCGCCTTTATCGCATCAAGCCCCGGACCGGCAAGACCCACCAGATCCGGGTGGCCTTGAAGAGCGTGGGAGCCCCCATCCTCGGAGATGAGCGTTACGGCGGCACGGCGGCGGATCGCGGTTATCTGCACGCCTGGCGCCTCGCCTTCACCCTGGCAGGTGAGAGCTTCGATCTCGTTTGTCCGCCCGATGAGGGGGCGCTGTTCCTCCTGCCCGAGTTGCATGCCGCCATCGCAGAGATCACCGAATGAGCGCTGCAACCGCGAGAGTCCCAGCCCGTGGCTGGATCCTGGCCGACTTCGATGACACCCTGGCGCCGGATGACAGCCATGCGGGGTTGCTGCGTTTCATCTTGCGCCGCCGTATCTGGCCGCTGCTGCTGTGGCCACTGATGGCGTTCGGTGCCGTGATCTATCTGCTGCCAGGTCAGCGCAGTCGCGGCATTGCACTCATCTGGTGGGCCATCACCCTCGGGCTATCCCCCCTGGCCTGGCGCGCCCTGGTACGGCAGTACAGCCTGACCCGGCCCGGTCTGTATCGGGAGGCGCGAGCCCTCCTGACGGGGGAGGGGCACCACTGCTGGGTCATCTCCGCCAGTCCCCGCGCCCTGGTCCGTGCCCAGCTCCATCGTCAACTGCCAAGGCTCCCTCACCGCATCATCGGCTCGCGGATGGGTTACCGTTTCGGCGGCCTGGTGCCGCGCTTCTATTGCCATGGCAGGCACAAGCTGCTGCCCGAGCTCCTGACCCTGGAGGCCGCACTCACCCTGAGTGACAGCCTGCACGATCTGCCCCTGCTGGCGTTGGGGGAGCAGGCCTGGCTCATCAACCCGCAAAGGACTCGATTGCTAAAGGCGAGGGCGGTGCTGCCCCATATCGAACCCCGTTATTGGTCGCTGTAAGGCAAAGCTGACAGCCTTGCGGGACGCTAACGAGCGCAGTGCAAGGTTGGGGCTGTTATGTCACATTTCATTTACATTTTTTGGCGCGGATCCCCGCCAAACTATCTGAACGCAGCCCCTTCTCATTCCCTGCGCTCGCCACTCTAATGAAACAAGTTGTTAACAACGCCGTGCGGGCTGCCTGTCGAGCCCTTGCGGCGTGAACCGTTTCGTTATCAGTTCATCGCAAGGAGCGCATCATGACCACCCCCTCTTCCCGTACTCACACCATCAACCCCCTTGGCACCGACGGGTTTGAGTTCGTCGAGTACACGGCGCCGGATCTCAAGGGCATTGCGGCCCTCAAGGCGTTGTTCGTCTCACTGGGCTTTGCCGAAGTGGCCAAGCACAGGCACAAGCAGTGCTGGCTCTATCGCCAGGGGGACATCAACTTCGTGGTCAATGCCGAGCCCCACTCCCAGGCGGAGGAGTTTGCCCGGGCCCATGGTCCGAGCGTGTGCGGCATGGCGTTTCGGGTGAGCGATGCCGGCCGTGCCCAGCAGTACGCCATTGGCCAGGGGGCCAAGCCGTTTGTGGGCAAAATCGGCCCCATGGAACTCAACATCCCCGCTATCTACGGCATCGGCGAGAGTACCCTCTCCTTTGTCGATCGCTATGGTGAGCGGGGCTCAATCTATGACGTGGACTTTATCTTCTACCCCGACTGGCAGGCCCGCATGGCCGAGGTGGACGCGGGGCTCTATGAGATCGACCACCTGACCCACAACGTCCATCGCGGCAACATGAACCTCTGGTCGAATTTCTACGAGCGGATCGGCAACTTCCGGGAAATCCGCTACTTCGACATCGAGGGCAAGCTGACCGGACTGCACTCGCGCGCCATGACGGCCCCTTGCGGCAAAATTCGCATCCCCATCAACGAGTCGGCGGACGACAAGTCCCAGATAGAGGAGTACCTGCGCCAGTACAAGGGGGAGGGGATCCAGCACATCGCGCTCGCCTCTGCCGACATCTATCACACCATCCGCACGCTCAGAGGGCGGGGAACCGGCTTCATGCCGACGCCGGACACCTACTACGAGAAGGTGGACAGCCGGGTCGCGGGTCATCAGGAGGATCTGGCGGCGCTGAAGGCGCTGCGCATCCTCATCGACGGCTCGCCGACGAAGGACGGCATCCTGCTGCAGATCTTCACCGATACCGTCATCGGTCCCGTGTTCTTCGAGATCATCCAGCGCAAGGGCAACGAGGGCTTTGGTGAGGGCAACTTCCAGGCATTGTTCGAATCCATCGAGCTGGATCAGATCCGCCGTGGCGTGCTGGACGGATCCACGCAAGGGGAGGTGAACAGTGCCGCGCAGGGCCAGAAAAACGGAGAACCGAGCGATGCGTAACTGGATAAGCTTCCCCCATCGGGAGGGAACCCACTCCCGCCAGGCCCATGCCGATCTGCCGGAGCAGGCCATCTATGAGCGCGAGCTGGGGCGCTCGGGCTTCTTCGGTCCGGCCACCCACATGCACCACAAGCACGCTCCCACCGACTGGGTCAACTGGGAAGGGCCGCTTCGGCCACGGGCGTTTGACTTAAACGATCTGCAGGAGGAGGTGAGCTCCCTCTCCCCCTGGGTGATGCCGGATCTGCTCAGCAACCCCCACTGCCGCTACCGCATCTGGCGCCTGAGCGAGAGGATGCCGTTTCTGGTGCGCAACGCCGATGGCGACGAGCTCCTGTTCATTCACGAGGGGAGCGGCGAGTTCTACTGCGACTACGGGCACCTCATCTTGAGAGATGGCGACTATGTGGTGATCCCCCGTGGCACCATGTGGCGCATCGAGCCCACCGCGCCCCTCTTCATCCTGATGATCGAGGCGACGGAAGACAGTTATCAGCTGCCGGACAAGGGACTGTTGGGCAATCACGCCATCTTCGATCCGGCGGCCCTGGACGTGCCCGCCATCAATGAGCGCTTCCTGGCCCAGCAGGATGAAAACCCCTGGTCGCTGCAGATCAAGCGCCACGATCAGGTCTCGGTCGTCACCTGGCCGTTCAACCCGCTGGATGCACAAGGGTGGCACGGGGACTTGTGCGTGGTGCGCCTCAACTGGCGGGATATCCGCCCGCTGATGAGCCACCGCTACCACCTGCCTCCCTCGGCCCACACCACTTTCGTGGCGAGCCGTTTTGTCATCTGCACCTTCGTGCCGCGTCCCATCGAGAGCGATCCAGGTGCCCTGCGGGTGCCCTTCTACCACAGCAACGATGACTTCGACGAGGTGCTCTTCTACCACGCCGGGGACTTCTTCAGCCGGGACAACATCAAGCGGGGCATGGTCACCTTCCACCCTGCCGGCTTCACCCATGGTCCCCATCCCAAGGCCTTTGCGGCGGGGCTGGCTCATACCAAGACCTTCACCGACGAGGTGGCGGTGATGCTCGACACCCGTGATGCCCTGGCCGTCGGCCCGATCTGCGAAGGGGTTGAATACCCCGGTTATGTCACCAGCTGGCAGCGTCCAGAGACGCTCGGCAAATAAGGAGTTCGATATGAAACTGGCAACCCTGAACAATGGCAAGCGCGACGGTGCCCTGGTGGTGGTGAGCCGCGATCTGGCGCGCGCCGTCCACGTGACGACCATTGCCCCGACCCTGCAGTCGGCCCTCGACCAGTGGGGCGAAGTGGCGCCGCAATTGGCGAACGTCTATCAGCGACTCAACGAGGACGCCTGCCCCGACGCCTTCCCCTTCGATGAGGAGGCGTGCCTCTCCCCGCTGCCTCGCGCCTACCAGTGGATTGACGGCAGTGCCTACGTCAATCACGTGGAGCTGGTGCGCAAAGCGCGCGGCGCCGACATGCCAGAAAGCTTCTGGCACGATCCCCTGATGTATCAGGGAGGCTCTGACAGCTTCCTGCCGCCCCGTGGCCCCATCGTGATGGGCTCCGAGGAGTGGGGTATCGACTTCGAGTCGGAAGTCGCCGTCATCACCGACGACGTGCCCATGGGCACCCGTTCGCAGGGGGCGGCGAGCCACATCAAGCTCTTGATGCTGGTCAACGACGTGAGCCTGCGCAACCTCATTCCCGGGGAGCTTGCCAAGGGCTTCGGCTTCTTCCAGTCCAAGCCCTCCAGCAGCTTCTCGCCGGTGGCCATCACCCCGGACGAGCTGGGGGATGACTGGCGCGATGGCAAGGTCCACCTGCCCCTGGTGACCCACCTCAACGGCGCCCTGTTCGGGCAGCCCGACGCCGGGGTGGACATGACCTTCACCTTCCATGAGCTGATTGCCCATGCCGCCAAGACAAGGCCGCTCGGGGCGGGTTGCATCATCGGCTCGGGCACCGTCTCCAACTACGACAGAAGCCGGGGATCCTCCTGTCTTGCCGAGCGGCGGATGCTGGAAATTATCGAGTCAGGTCAAGCCACTACACCCTTTCTGCGCTTTGGTGATACAGTGTCCATCGCGATGCAGGATCGCAACGGGATGAGTCTGTTTGGCACCATTTTGCAGCGGGTCACGCAAGCAACGGCCGAGCGGGCGAGCTAGGAGAGCCCGACCCCGGGAGGGGCGGGCGACACGGCAGGTGGCAGACATCTGCCACCACAGGGACACACTATGCTGCAGTTGTTTGGATATTGGCGCTCATCGGCCAGCTTTCGCGTGCGTTTGGTACTGCAACTCAAGGGGCTCGATTATGAGCAGCACCCGGTCAACTTGCGGCAGGGTGAGCAGAAGGAGAAGGCCTACCGCCGGGTCAATCCCCAGGGGCTGGTGCCGTTTCTCGTGGACGATGACGTGCATCTGGGTCAGTCGGTGGCCATCATGGAGTACCTCGACGAGACCTATCCCGCCTACCCCCTGATGCCCTCCGCCCCCATCGAGCGCGCCCAGGTGCGCCAGATAGTCAACATGATCGCCTGTGACACCCACCCCCTCAACAACCTGCGCGTGCTGCACTACTTGGAGCAGGAGTTGGGGCAGAGCAAGATGGCGCGGGATGCCTGGTATCGCCACTGGATAGACGAGACCTTCACCGCGCTGGAGCAGCTTCTCATGACCACCTCCGGCATCTATTGCGTGGGCAATGAGGTTACCCTGGCGGACTGCATGCTGGTACCCCAGGTCTACAACGCCCTCCGCTTCGACATGACCCTGGATGACTACCCCACCATTGCGCGCATCGTCACCAACTGCGAGCAGTTGCAGGCCTTTATCAAGGCCGCCCCCGCCAATCAGCCGGATGCCCAGCCCTGAAGCTGTGCAGACCGGACCAGCGCGTTGGCCCGGTCTGCCGTCTCTTTCCTTGCCCGAGTTATCTTGCTCTCCTCAGGGCGTGCCATTGGCCCCATAGCGTCGAAACCCCGGCCGCTCTTTCAGTCGCTGATAGTAGTCGTCCACGGCGGGTAGCGACGGGCGATCATAGGGCGTCTCCAGCCAGCGGTTGACTGACAGCTCGATGGGAATATCTGCCAGCGAGAAGTGCGGACCGGCCACATATCCTCCGGTTGTTTGAAGCTGTCTCTCCAGGATCTCCATGCAGTGAGACCACTGCAGGCAAGCTGCGTGAAGGGCCTGATGGTCTTGATGCTGGGGAGAGCGCCTCACCAGCGACAGGAAGGCGTAGCGCCAGGCGGTGTTCAAGTCCGATGCCTGCCAGTCAATCCATTGATCGACCCTGGCCCTGGCTCTCGCCTCGGCGGGATAGAGTGCATTGGCACCATGGCGCGTCGCCAGGTAGCGGATGATGGTGTTCGACTCCCACAGCGTAAAATCCTCATCCTGAATGACGGGCACCATGGCATTGGGGTTGAGCGCCAGAAACGCCGGGGTGTCCGTGGGTTTTAAGCCGGATCCCCACTCCTCCAGCTCGAACGGGAGGGTCAGCTCGGCACAGGTCCACAGTACCTTGCGCACATTGATTGACGACGCCTTGCCCAGTATTCGCAACATCTTTTTCGTCCTTGTCCGGGGTGATGGATGGCCTGTTTGTCGCAGACATGCCACTTCCCTGTTTGCGTAGCCATCAGGGCCCTGCACTGTCACTGACCGTGCGGGGCCCTGTTTTATTGACTGGCGAGTCAGCCGTGGGTGGTCCTGGGCTGGAAATAGGCGATAAATTTGCCGAGTTTCTCCCCGTCGTAACTCTTCCCCTTCTCCAGCAGCCCGGTGTTGAAGGACTCGAGCAGCCTGCCTTTGGCATCCAGCACGTAGAAGTGGGGGACCCCCAGATACTCGGGATAGGCTTTCAGGAAGGATTCATTCTTGTTCTGCTCGCTGACGTTCACCTTGACCACCACGAAGGTGCGGTTGAGCTGACTGGCAAGATCGGGTTTTTGGTCCAGAAAGTGGTTCATCTCCTGGCACCAGCTGCACCACTCGCCGCCCACCAGCAGCAGGACTTTCTTGCCCTCGGCACTGGCCTTGGCGGTGGCGGCGGCGAGATCGCGGGCCGGGTCCCGTTGCTCGTCATAGCCCTGGCTGTAATCGGGCAGGGTCTGGCTCCAGAGGTGGCCGGCGCTGTACGCCTCGCCATGAAACAGGGCGGTGCCAAGCACCAGCGGCAATAGCAGTCGGTTCATCACGTGCTCCTTGTGTTGTTGTGGTTGCTTCCAAGCCGCAACAATGTGACACGAGCGAGCCCGGCCGCCAAGGGCGAGATGGGTGCTTGTTATGCAAAAAGCGGGAATGGGTCGGCGGGAAAAAACAAAGCCCCTCGCAGGAGGGGCTTTGCATTCAGGCAAGGGAGGTCGCCGGCAGATCAGTAACCCTGCTGGTGGACGTCCATCACGGCGCGACCGGACGGGTCTGCCATCTCTTTGAACTTGGCATCCCATTCCAGCGCGGTCGGGGTGGAGCAGGCGACCGACTTGCCGTAGGGCACGGTGCGGGCGGCGGACTCCAGCGGGAAGTGCTCGTCAAAGATGGCGCGATAGAAGTAGGCCTCCTTGGTGAGCGGGGTGTTGATGGGGAAGCGGAATGCGGCCGCCTCGAACATCTGATCCGTCACCTCTTCCTCGACCATGGCTTTCAGGCTGTCTATCCACGAATAGCCTACGCCGTCGGAGAACTGCTCCTTCTGGCGCCACGCCACTTCGTGGGGCAGCAGATCCTCGAAGGCTTCGCGCAGGATATGCTTCTCGATCTTGCCCTTTCCGCACATCTTGTCGGCGGGCTGCAGGCGCATCGCCACGTCCATGAACTCCTTGTCGAGGAAGGGTACGCGACCCTCCACCCCCCAGGCGGCCATCGACTTGTTGGCGCGCAGGCAGTCATAGAGGTGCAGCGAGGCAAGCTTGCGCACGTTCTCTTCGTGGAATTCGCGGGCGTTGGGCGCCTTGTGGAAGTAGAGGTAGCCGCCGAACAGCTCGTCGGAGCCTTCGCCAGAGAGCACCATCTTGATCCCCATTGCCTTGATGTAGCGGGCCATCAGATACATCGGCGTGGAGGCACGGATGGTGGTGACGTCATAGGTCTCGAGGTGATAGATGACGTCCCGCAGGGCATCCAGACCCTCCTGCACGGTGAAGTGGATCTGGTGGTGGATGGTGCCGAGGTGATCGGCCACCTTGCGGGCGGCGGCGAGATCCGGCGAGCCTTCCAGGCCGACGGCGAAGGAGTGCAGCTGGGGCCACCAGGCTTCGCTCTTGCCATCGTCTTCCACCCGGCGGGCGGCATAGAGCTTGGTGATGGCGGAGATGACGGACGAATCCAGCCCGCCGGAGAGCAGCACGCCGTAGGGCACGTCGCACATCAGCTGGCGCTTCACTGCCGCTTCCAGCGCGGCTTTCAGCTCGGCCTTGTCGCTGACGTTGTGCTCGACGGCGCCGTACTCCATCCAGTCGCGTTTGTACCAAGTTTTAAGCTCGCCATCCTTGCTCCACAGGTAGTGTCCCGGCGGGAAGGTTTCGACGCTCTTGCAGACCGGTACCAGCGCCTTCATCTCGGAGGCGACGTAGAAGTTGCCGTGCTCGTCGCGGCCGGTGTAAAGGGGAATGATCCCCATGTGGTCGCGACCAATCAGGTAGGCATCCTGCTCCGCGTCATAGAGGATGAAGGCGAAGATGCCGTTCAGATCGTCCAAAAACGCCGGGCCCTTCTCCTTGTAGAGGGCCAGCAGCACTTCACAGTCGGAGTGGGTCTGGAACTGGAAGTCGACCTTGAGGTTCTTCTCCAGCTCCTTGTGGTTGTAGATCTCGCCGTTGACGGCCAATACGTGCGTGCGCTCGGGGTTGTAGAGAGGCTGTGCGCCGTTGCCCGGATCGACGATGGCCAGGCGCTCGTGCACCAGGATGGCCTTGTCGGAGCTGTAGACGCCGGACCAGTCAGGCCCGCGGTGACGCAGTCGCTTGGACATCTCCAGGGCCGATTTGCGCAGGGCAGTGGCGTCGGTCTTGATGTCCAGAATGCCGAAAATAGAACACATTGGCGGTAATCCTCTTGATTTTTATATGAGCCCCCCACGTTTGGGCTCGAAATTCCATTTACATTCCTCGCCAATCACAATGCCTAGCGGAAAACCCTTTTGCAAGCGGGAAAACCGCAGAAAATCATGCCGTAAGCGTCAAGTTGCGCAGGGGATGGCGGCCGTTCGGCCGCCTGAAGAGAGAGGGTCAGGGTTGACGTGCGCGTCAAGTCGCGGCGGGTTCGAAGATCACATAGAGCTTGCGGCAAGGGGTGAGGGTCTCCCACTGCCCGACAAAACCGGCGGGAATGACGAACTGATCCCCCGGTTTGAGGTGCAGCCGGCCGCCCTGCTCGTCGTGGATCACCGCCTCCCCTTCCAGCATCTGGCAGTATTCGTGTTCGGTATAGTGAACGGCCCAGCAGCCCGGCTCGCAAGCCCAGAAGCCCACGTGAAACTGCTGGCTCGGGTCGGAGCTGTCCCTTATACCCATCTGACGCTGCCGCCGAGCGCTCTCGTGGAGATTACTGCAGCCGCCGTATAACTAAACATAACAAATATAATGGCTGCAAGTAGTCGCAGGCATGTTACGCACCGTAGCCACACAATTTAGCGATAAACAAGTTATACACTAT